>JASHPJ010000052.1 GCA_030038195.1 Acidobacteriaceae bacterium | reverse complement strand
GCTCGGCGTGGCGTTCCTCTAGATTGAGGACGGAGATTCTGGCTCCCAGCATGGTGAGCACGTCGAGGAGCGCGGCGCGGGTGGGGTTGAGGCCGACGGAATCGAGCACCAGGTTGGAGCCCGGAAATATTGCAGCGGCGCACAGGAAAAAGGCGGCGGAAGAAAGATCGCCCGGAAGGGCGGCTTCGATAGCGTGCAGCGCGGGCGGCTCGGTTCTCGATTGCAAGCCGGAGATCGAAACGGAATCCGCGGTGCGGGTGAGCCGCGCGCCAAAGGCGCGCAGCGCCAGCTCGCTGTGATCGCGGGTGCGGACGGCCTCATGCACCGTGGTGGTTCCTTCAGCCTGCAGGCCTGCGAGCAGGATGCAGGTTTTTACCTGCGCGCTGGGCACGGAGGTGGTGTAGTCGATGGCCTTGAGCGGGGCGCCTTCGATGGTCAGCGGCGCATGGCCTTCGGTGAGCGTGAGGCGCGCGCGCATGGCTTCGAGCGGCTTGCGAATCCGCTCCATGGGCCGGCGCGAAAGCGATGCGTCGCCGATGAGCGTAAAGCGGCCCTGCTGCGCGGCCAGCAGTCCGGAGATCATGCGCATGGTCGAGCCGGAGTTGCCGCAGTCAAGGGGATGGTCAGGCGGCGTGACGCGGCCGGCTACGCCGGTAATTTCGATACTGTCCTTTTGAGGCGCGCCGTCTTCGGGACGGCTGATTTTTGCGCCCAGCGATTCCATGCAGGCCAGGGTTGAGGCGCAGTCCGCGCCGGTGGAGAAATTGGTGAAGCGCGAGACGCCTTCAGCGAACGCGCCCAGCATGGCGTAGCGGTGGCTGATGGACTTGTCGCCGGGCAGGCGCAGGCTTCCGTAGATGTTACGGGCGGGACGGATGAGGCGTTCCTGGGCGACGATGGACAAGAGGGCTCCGGAAGGATCGCGTTTCATTTGAGTTTATCGAATGTTCCAGTTGAGCCGGGAGGAGCCTGGCACCTCAGGGTTCAGGATCGGGACCTTGGGCAGCCGGTTCAACGGGTCACGACCGACAACTGAAGCTGCCAGCTTACGGCTGATGACTGCATCTCTCAGCGGACGCGAAGCACGATGATGGTTTCGTCGTCGAAGCGGTCACAGCCTTCCTGGAAGCGAGTTACATCGGCGAGGATGGCGTCGGCGATTTCCTGGGCAGGCAAGCCGCGACGGGCGCAAAGCAGACTGGAAAGCCGCTCTTCGCCGTACATTTCGTTCTGCGCGTTTTCGGCGTCGAGAATGCCGTCGGAGACGAAGACAATCGCGTCGCCGGGCTGGGTGGCGACGTTGAACTCCTCGTAGGCGACGTTGGGAAACATGCCCAGCGGGAAACCCTCGGCGCGCACGGGCACGGACTCGCCGGCGCGGCAGAAGACGGGCTGCACGGCGCCGGAGTTGGCCACCTGCAGGGTCTGGTTTTCGTCGTTCCAGAGCGCGAAGAGCAGGGTGACGTACTGCGAGTCGAGCTTGCGCTCCTGGAGGGCGTCGTTGAGGTGCGCCAACATCTCGGACGGGCTGGGCTCCTGTTGCGCGGCGGAGCGCATGATGCCGCTGACCAGGGCGGCGAAGAGCGCAGCGGGCGCGGCTTTGCCGCTGACGTCGCCGAGGACGATGGCGGTGCGATTGGGTCCGTAGTCGATGAAGTCGTAGAGGTCGCCCCCGATGGAGCGCGCGGGAAGAAAGCGCACGGCCATGTCGGCGTGCGGGTGCGAAGACGCTGCGGGCGGCAGCAGGCGAAGCTGCACTTCGCGAGCCATGGCGATGTCGCGCTCAAGCTGGCGTTCCTGGCGGCGGACGGCCTGATAGAGACGCGCGTTCTCGATGGCAATGGCGATCTGCGAGCCGAGAGTGGTCAACATGCGCTCGTGCTCTTCATTGAAGAAGCCGGCGCGGGTGTGCTCGAGGTCGAGCACGCCGATGACCCGGCCCTTGTAAAAGAGCGGAACGATAAGCTCCGAGCGGGTCTCGGAATTCATTTCGAGATAGCGCGGGTCTTTGCGCACGTCGGGCACATTGATGACGCGCCACTCGCGCACGGCCGCGCCGACGAGACCGCTGGTGATGGGAATGCGGCGCATAGGCGCGTGCGCGTAGCCGAAGCGCCAGGCGTAGCGGGTGATGAGCACTTCGCCTTTGTCGTCGAGCAGCATGATGGTGAACATCTGGTAGTCGATGAGGCGGCGGAGGAGCTGGCCGATGCGCTCGAGGAGCGGATTGAGCTCGAGGATGGAGGCGAGCTCCACGGCGATTTCGTTGAGCACCTGGAGGGCCTGCGCCTGGCGCGAGACGCGCGCGTAGAGGCGCGCGTTTTCGATGGCCTGGGCGATGCGCGAGGCGGTGACGGTGAGCAGGTGAAGATGCTCGGGACGAAAATAGCCGGCTTCTTCGCTTTCAAGGTCCATGACGCCGATGAGGCGATTCTTGGCGATGAGCGGCACGGCAAGCTCGGAGCGGACGGCGGGGTTGGCGGCGATGTAGTACTCGGAGGAAGCGACGTCGTTGAGCAGGACGGGCTGGCGGTTGAGCGCAACCTGGCCCACGACGCCTTTGCCCATGGGGATGCGGGTGCGCTCGACCTCGGGCGTGTGGCCGATCTGGAAGCGCATGCGCAGCTCGTGGGTGCGGTCGTTGAGCAGGAAGATGGCGAAGATGCGGTAGTTGATGACGGCGCGCACCAACTCGGAGACGCGGTTGAGCAGGGTCTGCAGGTCGAGCGTGGTGTTGAGCGCGTCGGTGAGCTTCATCAGGTAGGCCGGATCGACGGGCTCAATGCGCGCATGGACGGGATCGAGGGCCGCGGGCTCGGCGGGGCGGTAATCGCCTTCCAGATCGTGGTGTTGCGGCGCGGATGGGGGCGGATCGGGCATGGGTATCGTAGGGAATGATAGCAAAGCGGGGATCAGGAATAGGGAATAGGGAATAGGGAATAGGGAATAGGGAATAGAACGCAGACTCGCGAGCTGAATTCAAGATTCGCGCTAAGCGATGCGAACCGCAGGTCCCGCCACGGCGGGTCTTCGACCCACCACAGCGGGTCTTCGACTTTCGACTTCGTCCGCTACGCGGACTTCGCTCAAGATGACAATGCTTTTTATTCAGTCGCAAATAATCTGCCGCGAAGCACAGGTTTTCTATCCCTGATCCCTATCCCTATTCCCTTTGATGCTGCTTACTGGTTGCCGTAGAGCCTGGGTGAGTCAGTGAGATAAAGCTCGACGAACTCGGAAAAGTTGGGGGCGATAACGGGATGGCTGGGGAAATCGGGGAGGATCACACGGTTTTGCAGGAATGGATCGTCACCAAGGTAGATGGCGTAGTACCAAGTTCCGACCATGTAGTCGGCAAAGAGGAAATAGCGGTCGGCTTCACCAAGGACGGAGGGCGGCAGCTTGAGCGAGATGAGCCGGGCGAGCGGCCAGAAGCGAAAGAGGCCGGCGTCCATGTCGATGCCGTTGAGACGCTGGAAATACTCGCGTAGATCGGCAGGCAGCTTGACGCCATTGCGCTGTTCGAAAGCGTCCACCTCCTCGCCGGTTGCGCACTTCGGCCTTTCCCGCGCGGGAGTGGCGGCGTTTGCATACCAGCGCTGCTCCAGCCGGTCGCAGGGATTCACGCGCGAGCCAGTGAGGACGGAGACCGGCTCCGATTCGAGCGGCTTGGGCGGCCCGGCGTCTGACCGCCGGCCGGGAGCCGGAGTCTCGAAGATGCTTGTCCAACTTTTACGTGTGCGAAGCATAGGCTACTCTGCGCCGAGCTCGCGGACGATGGCTACGGACGCCGATGCGCCGATGCGATTGGCGCCGGCTTCAAGCATGGCTTTTACATCGGCCAGCGTGCGGATGCCGCCGGCGGCTTTTACGCCGCAGCGCGCGCCGGCTACGCCGCGCATCAGCGCAACGTCGGCTGCGGTTGTGCCGCCGGTAGAAAAGCCGGTGGAGGTCTTGATGAAGTCAGTGCCGGCCTGGATGGCGATCTCCGAGGCGCGCAGCTTTTCTTCCATAGTGAGCAGCGCGGTTTCAAGGATGACTTTGAGAATGGCGCCGTGATGGTGAGCCATGGTGGCCGCGGCGTGAATGGTGTGCTGCACGGCGATGTGATTGCCGCTCTTGAGCAGGCCAATGGGGATAACCATGTCCAGCTCTTTGGCGCCCAGGCGGATGAGCGCGGCGGCTTCCTGGCGGAGCGTGGAGACCAGCGATGCGCCGAAAGGGAATCCAATGACGGCGCCGACGGGGACGCCAGCGCCGGAGAGGCGATTGACGGCGGTTGCGGTCCAGACGGGGTTCACCATGGCGCAGGCGAAGCGGTAACGGGCGGCTTCGTCGCAGAGGGTCTCGACTTGGCTGCGCGTGGCTTCGGGCTTGAGCAGGGTGTGGTCGATGATGGCCGCCAGCGATTGCCAACTGGCCAGGGTTCGCGCGGTGAAGCCGGGAGCGTCAAAGGTGCCGTGGTCAAATTCCAGATCGGAGGCCTGGATGGGGGTAATTGCTTTCATTGGGTCACGCTCCTTGCCGGACAGGCGCAACTCCAGCGGCTGCTCTTCGGGCAGACTCCGGGAGTTTGAGTATAGATGATCGGGACTCCGGGGCCAAATGAATAGATGCGACAGGGGATGGTCCGGCGTCAGGATCGCCGGCCGGGAGCCAGCCCGATTGCGAGCCGCGGCTGCGGGCTATTCGGGATGGCCGGGACCCATGATGCAGATATCGGGCAGATTGCGGTAACGCTCGGCGTAGTCCATGCCGTAGCCGATGACGAAGAGGTTGGGGATGGAAAAGCCTACGTAATCGGCTTCGATTTTTTCAAGGCGGCGGGAGGGTTTGTCGAGCAGCGTGGCAATGCGCAGGGTCTTGGGGTGTTGCTGGAGGAAGATCTTGCGCAGGTAGGAGAGCGTAAGGCCGGTGTCAAGGATGTCTTCTACCACCAGGACGTTTTTGCCCTCGATGGACTCGTCGAGATCCTTGATGAGCTTGACTGCGCCGGAAGAGCGCTGGCCCTTGCCGTAGCTGGAGACGGCGACGAAGTCGAATGTGGCGTCAGCCTGGATGGCCCGCGCGAGGTCGGCGAGAAAAGGCGCAGCACCTTTGAGCACGCCGATCATGACCAGCCGCTCGCCGTTGAGGTCGCGGGTGATCTGCGTGCCCATCTCGGCGACGCGCTCGGCGATTTGCTGGCGGGAGTAGAGGACTTCGAGCCCCTGGTAGGTCGTGGCAGCCATGCAGACAGTATCGCGCGATTGGATGGGGGAGCGGTTGTGAAAAATCGGGATTGAGGAGAGGTGGCGTAGAGACGAGGATGGGAGGCGGCGAGGTGTTGGCCGGCGGTGTGCGCCGCCCCTGCGGGGCTGGATTCGCGATGGGTGACGCGGTTCCCAGGATTCTCGTCCGCAGCTTTGCCGCGGACTTCATCCTGGGCTATTTTCGTTGCGTCCCTAAGGGGTCGGTTTGTGGTGGTGAGCGGGTTAATAAGCTCGAACGAATCGCTTTTGAGCAGCAGGGTTGTCATGATCTTTCGCGCCCGTTGTGACTGCGATGCCTTTTCGATGAAGATGCGCGTCTATACTGGTAGAGCGATGTATCCTTATATCCACGTCGGACACTTTAACCTGCCCACCTTCGGGCTCATGCTGTGGCTGGCGGCCGTGGCCGCGGCTTTGGTGGTGGATCGCGGCTTCAAGCGCGCGCATATTGATGCCGATGCCGTAGGCATTGTGGCCATCACCGTGGTGGCGGGCATTGTGGGCGCCAAGCTGTGGCACGTGCTCGACACGCCCGCCGATTTCCGCGAGCTGGGATGGCGGGTGCTTTATGACTCGGCCGGTTTTGCCTGGTATGGCGGGCTGGTCTTCGGCATCTCCGCGCTGGTGTTCCAGGGATGGTGGGCCAAGATTGGCGGCCTGAAGGTTCTCGACCTGGCCGCGCCTGCGGCGGCTATCGGGTATGGCATCGGGCGCATCGGCTGCTTTCTTTCCGGCGACGGCTGCTACGGCATCCCTACCAGCCTGCCGTGGGGCATGAGCTTTCCCAACGGCATCGATCCGACGGTGGTGCGCGTGCACCCGACGCCGCTGTACGAGATGGCCGCGGGGCTGCTGATCGGCTGGTGGCTGTGGCGGCGCGCGGGCAAAGCGCACGCGGCGGGCGCGATCCTGGGCCAGTACCTGCTGCTGAGCGGCCTGGCGCGGTTCCTGGTGGAGTTCATCCGGCGCAATCCCAAGGTGCTGTGGGGCATGTCGAACGCGCAACTGGCGAGCGCAGGCGCCGCGGTGGCGGGAATTGCGATCATGGCGTGGGCGGCGAAACGGCCGGCGGACGAGATGAAGCCAGTGCCTGTGGTGATGGAGAAGCCGGCGTGAGTTAGGTTTTATTCGTTCATCCTTGCGCCGCCCCCACGGGGCGGGATTGCCAATACAATTGCGGTTCTCAGGATTCTCGTCCGCAGCTTCGCCGTGGACTTCATCCTGGGCTATCTTCGCTATGTCCCTGCGGGACGATTTTCTGATACTAGTGTCCTGAGTCAGAAGTTGACATCACCAATACGCTGTCATCCTGAGCGAGTCGCCGCGGCGACGAGTCGAAGGTCGAAGATCCGCCGTGGCGGGACCTGCGGTTGTTCTTCAACGAACTTCTGACTCACCACACTAGAAGGTGAAGTCTGCCTGGAAGCTGATGGCACGGTTGCCGGGGGTGGGGTTGGCAAAGGGGCCGGTGGCGAGGGACTGGGTCTTGTTGAAGAGCGGCGAGAGCAGGACTCCGTTAGGCGTGCCGTAATTCGCGTTGTTGAAGAGATTGGCGGCGCTGGCTATGAAGGTGAGGTTGTAGCGGCGCGGCGCGGTCTGGTTCAACTGCACGCTGCCGCTGCCCCCGCTCAGGCCGCGTCCGCTCACGCTGCTTCCGCCTGCGGAATAGGTGAGACCCTCGGCCGTGGTCTTGATGCGCGGCCCTACTCCGACTACCTTGCTGACGCGCACGTGATAGACCACGTTGGCTGGTCCG
Source organism: Acidobacteriaceae bacterium (assembly GCA_030038195.1). Classification (GTDB taxonomy): domain Bacteria; phylum Acidobacteriota; class Terriglobia; order Terriglobales; family Acidobacteriaceae; genus Telmatobacter. Next base: position 11,640 of record JASHPJ010000052.1, on the reverse strand, counting down.
GTGCCGATGCCGTAGGGAACGATCTGCTCGTCTTTGCCCGCGGGGTCAGTGTCGAGGCAGCCGTAACGCGTGGTGATGACGCCGTCTGCGCCGCATTGGTGGCCGTAGGTGGGCCTTGCGTTGAACTGCTGGTTCCCGGTGAGGTCGCTGCCGATGGTGATGTTGTAGGGTGTGCCGGACTGCGCGATGAGCAGCGATCCGAAGACCAGTCCCCAGGGACCCTTGTAGCTGTTGAGGAAGACAAGCCGCTGCCGGTAGCCGAAGCTGGCGCGGCCGTAGTCGAGTCCGGGATTCTGCGCGATTGAGGGAACGTAGTTTGCGCCCTGCGTATCGCTTTTGGCCTGGTTGAGCAGGTACGTGGCGCTGAGATCGAAGTGACTCAGGTGCGCGGTGGTTGTGAAGATCAACTGGCTCTGACGGTAAAAGCCGCCCGACTGGAACTGGTAGTTGTAGATAGCCGGCGCGGAGCCGGTTTGCGTGTAGGTCGCGATGTCAATGACCGGCGCGTCGATGTTGTTGGTCAGGTACTGGTGTACGCCCTGGGTGTAGAGATAGGTGAGATTGGCGGTGACTTTGCTCGTGAGCTGGCGGTCGATGCCAATGCCGGCCTGCATGTCGAGGGCTGCGTGAAAATGCCGATCAATGGTCTGGTAGATGGGCGTGACGGAGGAACTCACGTATGTTGGCAGATGAACGGCAGTGGGATCGTACGCGCATGGGCACTGCGCTACGTAACCCGCGCCGTGCACGAGGTCACGATGAATGACCTCGTCGAGATAGGGAGTACCGGAGTCGGCGCTGAAAGAGCTGGGCATGGTGAAGCGGTTGTAAAACCATCCGTAGCCGACGCGAAGGACTGTCCTGGCGGGAGTTCCACTGGCATGTTTCGGGCTCCAGGCCAGCGCGAGACGCGGTGCCCAGTCGAGATGATCGTGGATGCGGTTCTGGCCTTCGAAGCGCAGGCCGGCGCTGAGCATGAAGTTGGGCTTCCAGTGCCAGTCGTCCTGAAAGAAGAAGGCGCCGTCGAAAAGCAGCACGCTGGCCAGCGGATTGTAGATGACGTTGGCCGTGTATTGAGTGGGATTGCCGGCCGCATAGTCGGTGACAGAGTCGAAGGTGTAGGTTCCGTTCTGGCCTGAGGTGGTGGAACTCGCGTCGTCGTAGAGGCGCAGGCGCGTGCCGAAGCGGAATGCGTGCGCGCCGGCGGCTGCCGTGGAATAATTCTGCAGCTCGAAGTTGTTCTGCGTGTCGCGCGCGATGCCGGCGCTGCTGCCGCCGCGGGTGAACGCGCCCTGCACGATGATCGTGGGCAGCGAGCTCGTCGGCACCTGGTCGTTGTAGATGTGGCTCCACTGGAAGTGAGTTTCGTTGACGAAGTGCGCGTTGACGAGGAATGCGTCGCTCAACTGCAGCGCGTTTTCTTCACTCAGCACGCTGCTGGCCTGCGAAGAAAGGTTGAGCCCGCCCACGCCGACGCCGGTTTGATAGGTGCGGTAAAAGAAGTCGCGGATGGAAGCGGTGTTGCGGCTGCCGAGCTGGAAGTCGAGGCGTGGGTTGACGGAGAGATAGGTGATGGGCGTGGGAAAGGCCTCGTGGACGGAGACGCCGGTGTTGCCGGGATCGACGGCGTCGATGAAGGCCTGGTTCTGGCGGGTAATGCGATAGCCGCTGAAGAAGTACGAAGCGTTTTTGGAGATGGGTCCGGCGATGTTGCCGACAATGGTGAACTGGTAATAGCCGGGCTGCGTGGAGACGAGCGGATTGGCGGTATTCAGAGCCGAGCTGGTGCCGCCGCTGGAGATGCTTCCCTGAAATTTTTCCGAGCCTGGCCTGGTGATGATTTCCAGGCGCCCGTAACCGATGCGGTCGAACTCCGCCGAGAATGGATTCTGGTTGACGCGGATTTCGAGGATGGAGGATTTGGGCGGAAGCTGGCCACCAGCGAAGCCGTCAATGTAGATCTCGCCGCCGCTTGGACCCGCGGCCGGGCCGGCCAGCGCCTGTAACTCATCGCTCAGCTCGCTGGGATCGTCAGAGAGTGCGTTCAGGCCGCTGCCGCTGATGATGGTTGCGCCGGCGTTCTGGTCAGGGTTAATGCCTACACTGGAGTTCTGCTCATGGACGGTGACGTTCTGCTGCTCGGTGGCAATGGAAAGGTGCAGGTTGAGCGTTTGCGCCCGGCCGGCGGCGATGGCGACCGGCTGCGCGGTGAGTGGCGCGAAGCCTTTTGCCGCAACCGAGAGCGCATAGGCTCCGGGTGCAAGGGCGTGAAACGCATAGCGGCCGTCGGCGCCGGATTTCGTGTGGAGAGCCTGGCTCGCGCCGGTGAGCGCGATCTGCGCGCCGGGAATGGCGGCGCCGCTCGGGTCAAAGACTGCGCCGGTCAATACGCCGGTTAATAAGCCGGTCTGCGCGACGCCGGTCTGGGCGCCAGTCCGGGCTGCGGCAGCCTGTGCGAACAGCACACAAACGAACAGCAACAGAACGGAGCCCAGCGGTCGCAGCTTCAGAGTCATGATTTCCTGTTTGCGTCAGCGGTTTTCAGCAGGCTCAAGGCCGGCAGGTTGCTCATCCAATAAGACGACCGCGCAGAGCGCTGCGGCGTGCCTTATGGCTGCCGCGCGAAAGACTCTTGCAGAATCGGGAAAATACAGCAGTGAAGGTCTTTTTGCCGTCCGGAGACAGGCATCTGGCCGCTTCCACTCGCGGAAGGGCGGAAACAATGCATGACTTTTAAAAAGTCTCTCACGCCAACACAAAACTCTCCAAGCGATTTCCTGTGGAGGGGAGGCGGGATCGGCTAGAGGCGGCGAATGAAAGCGAGCGCTTCAGCCAGTTGCGGAAACCGCGCTTCCTCGGCCTTGAACGCGCTGGAGTGAACGCAGCGGCGTAGCCCGCGCATGCGGACCGGGTGCTTGAGATGCAGCATCTCGTGGTAGAGCAGGTATTCGATGGCGTAGCGCGGGCTCGATGGGCGGTCGAAGACGCGGCTGACGACGATGGTGTTATGCGCGGCGTCGTAGTGGCCCAGCGAGCGCTTGGCGTGGTGCTCGCTCCAGGTAAGCTCGGGACGGCCCATGAGTCCATCGAAGAAGCGCATGTTGAGCGAGTCGAAGATCTCTTCGAGGTTGTAGTAACGGCCCTCGGGACCGAAGTAGCGCTTGGTGCCGCGCGCGTGGCGGATCAGCTCGGCCTGACGGGTGACGGCGGCACTGGTGCAGAAGCGCTTGTAGCGCAGGTTGTGGGTGGGGTCGATGGGCTTTTTGTAGAGCTTGGCCAGCAGGATGTGGGCGATGGCGCGGATGACGCTTTCCGGCGCGCCCTCCAGCAGGTCTGACAGACTGGCCAGAATCTGCCCTTCGCGCAGGTGGATGCGGGTATTGAGCGAGGTAAACCGGCGGAAGCGCACCTGGATGGCCGGCATGGGCGCGCGCGGCCGCAGGGCCCGGTATTCCTGCTGAAAGATCTCGACGAAGTTCAGGCTCACCAAGATGGAGGATAGCAGGAACAGGGGGGCAGGGATCAGGGAATAGGGATTAGGGATTAGGGAATAGGGATCAGGAGTCGGGGCTGGGGTAGAGGCAGGAATCAGGAGATAGGGAATAGACAAAAGTCCGCAGCAGCTAACCGGTCTGCGATTCTCTCCAGAAAGCACCCCGTCCCCGAGCCCCGCCCCTATTCCCTAATCCCTGGCCTTCCCATCATTTCGGCTCGTAGCGGTCCTGGCCCTTCTGGTCCTTGTGGAGGTTGAAGTAGGCGGTCTGGTCTGCGGTGAGCTGCCTGGCCTGTTCGGCGAGGTCGTTGCTGCTCTCGATCGCGTCCTGGCGCGAGAGCTCAAAGCCGGGTTCGCTGGGCAGCGCCTTGAGCACGGCCTGCCAGTGCTCGATGCCTTCATTAAGCGGCTTGAGGCTCTTGCGGATGTCGGCCTTGCGGTCGGAGTAAACGTCGAGGTTGTCGCCCAGCTCATCGAGCAGCGCGGAGAAGTTTTGCAGCTCGTTGTCGAGGCGGCTGGCGCGGGCCGCGGAATGAGCACGGGTGGTGAGGCCCTTGATGGTGTCGGCGCGCTCGTTGAGGAATTTGACGTAGAGACCGACGCGGCCAACCGGGTCGATGCCGGCTGCGGCAACCTGTTCCTGCTGCGCTTCGGTGAGGGGTTCAGGTCTCTGGCGCTGCGCGGCGAGCGGCGCAGCCATGAGTACGAAGAGCAGAATCGCGGGAAGGATACGCATGGCAGACCTTCGGCGTCCTCATGCAAGCACAGTCCGGATGCGCGGGCCGGCAGAGACGCGGGCTCTACTTGCGAAAGACCTCCATCATGGCCTCATCCTGGGCGTGGTTGACCTGGGCAAGCGTCTGCTCTACCAGCGGGCGGTCCTGGTAGTCGCTGGAGTGGAGCATCTCAGTCAGGCGGAAAGCAGTGTGACTGAGCAGGATCTCGGTGTTTTTGAGGCGCTTGTCGTTGAGGGCCAGCGAGAGATGGATCTTCTGCGCAACGAGCTGGATCTTCTTGAGCAGGCCGTTGGCGCCTTCCACATTGCCGGCCGCATATTGCTTCATGCTCAACTCGGTCATCTGGTGGACAATCTCAGCGTAGAGGAAACACTGTTCGCGCGGCTGCGCCTGGCTGGCGCGCGCCTCCAGGGCGTCGATCGTCTGCTGATCGGGCGGCTTGCTGTCGAGCGAGGATGCGCATGCCGGCGCTGCGGTCAAACTCACTGCCAGAAGCCCGGCCACCAGAACCAGCGTTCTCATGTTGGACCTCCCTGCGGTTCAACCCCCAAGGTGTGACTAATAGTAGGCCCATTCCAGGGAAAACTGCAAGGGATAAGACGCCGGTCGCCAAGCCGCAGGTCACATGCTGGGACCAGTTTTGCGCATCGGAGCGTGGCTGCGGCAATCTCCAGGCCCCATTGAGGGGCCACCAGCCATAAAGCCTCCGGCTATGCCGGAGAATACTTACTTTTTCAGGATTTCCAGCCGCTGCCTGGCTTGCCACTCCTCGTTGGGAAACTTGCCGGCCGCGGCGTCGAGGAAGTGCTGGTAGTAGACGATGGCCTGCTGCTTGTCGCGGAGCTTGTCGTAGGAGATGGCCCAGAGGAAATAGGTGGATGCGTTCTCGGGCGCGTACTGGGAGCGCATGGTGAGCGCGTGGAGCGTGTCGTTGGGCCGCTCCATGCGCGAGGCGGTGAAGGCCAGGCCGCTCCAGCCATCGATGCTGGCGGGATCGATCCTGGTGGCCTGGTCGAAGGCGGCGTAGGCGTCGACGTAGCGGAGCTGGTGGACGAGGTTCTGGCCGTGGGCGACGAGCAGCTCGGGGTCGCGTGGACTGGCGGCCAGCAGCACGGCGTAAAGCTTGTCAGAGCCGGCGTAGTCTCCGGCGTCGGCGGTGACTTCGGCCAGCATGCGGGTGACGGCGGAGTCGTCGGGGTGGGCATCGTGGAGCTTCTGCAGCAGCGGGAGGGCTTCGGCCTTGTCCTGCGCGGCCAGCGCGGTGGCAAGCTGCGCAGTGAGCACGGGATCGCCGGGGAACTGGACGAGCGCGGCGCGGAGTATGGTTTCGGCCTCAGGGTATTGCTTGCGCGCCAGCAGCAGATGAGCCAGGCCGGTGGTGGCCGGGCTGGATTTGGGATCTTTGGCCAGGACGCGGCGATAGGCGCCCTCGGCGGCGTCGTACTGGCCGGCGTCTTCCGCCAGGCTGGCAGCGAGGAGGGTGTCGTCCTCGGTCTCCGGAGAGATTTTGAGGGCTTCGATCAGGTCGTTGGAGGCGGCTGTCGGATCGTTGTCGCCGCCGGGCTTGGGGCGGTCAATCTGCGCCAGCGCGCGCCAGGCGCGGGCCTTAAGCGCAGGTCCGGCGGGGCCGGGATCGAGCTTGGTGGCGGCGGCGAGCTCGGGACGGGCCTCGTCGGGCTTGTCCTGGCGGGCGAGCAGCAGGCCGAGAGAGAGATGCGCCTCAAAGGAGTTGGGATCGGCGGCGATGGCGCGGCGGTAGAGGCTGGCGGCGTCGTCCAGGCGGTTCTGGGCGTCGGCTACGTAGCCCAGATCGAACAGAGCGCGGGCGTCGTGGGGATGCGTGGCGATCCAGGGATCGAGCCTGGATTCAGCGGTCTTCCAGTCAGAGGCGGCGATGGCTGATTCGGCGGCGATTACCTCGCCGGAAACGGACTGGGTGGCGGACGGAACCGATTCGACGCCAGCGGGTATTTGACCGTCGTTGGAGGAAGATTCCTGGGCGATGGCCGGTTGCAGCACGGCAAGCGAAGCGAAGAGCAGGACGAAGGCAGTGGAGCGAAGCACGAAATTCCTCAAAGAACAGTTTAATTCCGGCCAGGCGCCGGGGGGCTTTCTGAAACGCTTCCGGTTCGACGCACACCATTGAGCGAAGGGAATCGGCGCAACACCCGGATTGCCGCGATCCCGGAAGCAAAAAACAACTTCGCCCCGGCCACCCGCATCCATTCGTGCACACAAGGCTTAATCGCAAAGCTCTTCCGTTTGTGGAAAGAGAGGGCCGGTGATGGACATGCATGACGAGCGGCGAAGTGATGGGAGTGAGCGCATGACGTTGGTCTCGATGCAGCATATACCTTTGGCGAGCGCCTATCTTTGCCAGGACTGCAACTGCGTGGGCAACTGCTCGATGCAGTGCCCGGCGTGCGCTTCCGAAGCCCTGATAGGGCTGGCGGGCGTGCTCAATCGCAAGACGGAAGAACGCGCGCAGAGCACCCCGGTGAGTTACGCGCGGATTCCGGCGCTGGCGGCATAAAGCTCATCGGGCATTGGCCTGGAACCGGCGCCCCGCGAGAGGCGAAAGCGTTGTGCGGGCCGGATGCAAATTTTAAGAGCGTGTGAAAATCGGCGGAAGGAAGGATCTTTGGGGCGTGCTTGCACAAACGGTGATTAAAAGTATGTTGCCAAGCGTTCATGCCGTCCCTACGGGACGGAGGGATTGACTGGACACTTCACCCAGGATTGCGTCCGCTTTGCGGACTTCATCCTGGGCTATTCTCGTTGCGTCCCTGGGGGACAACCCGGTACAGCGAATGGTCTCGGGGTTGAGCGCGAACCAGCTTTGGCTCAGGAAAGCACATCTGCAATTTACCGGAGAGCACTGCGCGAAATGGCCGTCCTTTGCACGCTTTATAATAAAAGATGGCCGGTTGCGTCTTGAGCTCTTCCGAGGCCTCAGGAAAGCGGCCGGAGGATTGTTTCCGGTGCCATTCCTTTGAACGACGCCATCATCATCCGCGGTGCGCGGACGCATAATCTGAAGAACATCTCCTGCGAGATTCCGCACGGGAAGCTGACGGTGATCAGCGGCGTGTCGGGATCGGGCAAGAGCTCGCTGGCTTTCGACACGATCTATGCCGAGGGACAGCGGAGGTATGTCGAGTCGCTTTCAGCTTACGCGCGGCAGTTCCTGGAGCGGATCGAGAAGCCGGATGTGGACGAGATTGACGGACTGGCGCCGGCGATTGCCATCAAGCAGAAAAATTCGACGCGCAATCCGCGCTCGACGGTAGCGACGGCGACGGAGCTTTACGACTATCTGCGGCTGTTGTATGCGCGCTGCGGGACGGTACACTGCATTCACTGCGACGGGCTGGTGAAGCGCGATTCGGTGGATGAAGCGGTTGCCGCCATTCTGGCGTTGGGCGAGGGTACGCGGCTGAATGCGCTGTTTCCGGTGATTACGGCTACGCTTGCGCCGGAGGCAGAAGGAAAGACTGCGGCGAAGAGAGCGAAGCCAGGCGCGCGCAGTGCGAAGGCGGGCGCCAAGACCAGGTCAGCGAGCGATTCACCGCATATGGAGACGCTGAAGGCGCGGCTTACGGAGCTGCGCGGCGGCGGATTCAACCGGTTATGGCAGCAGGGAAAGATCTTCGAGTTTTCGACGCCGGAGTCGCTGCTCGATCTGGACTTTACGCTGCCGGTGTTTGTGCTGCTGGACCGGATCGTTGTAAGCGCAGACAATCGCGCGCGCATTGTGGACGCGATTGAGACGGCGTATCGCGAGGGCGGCGAGGCGATCTTTGAAGAGGCTCTGCGCGAAGAAACACGCGAGCCGCGGCGGCTGCGCTTCAGCGGAGCGTACGAGTGCGAAAACTGCCACCGTCCGGGACGCGCGCCGGAGCCACGGCTGTTCAGCTTCAACAATCCTTTTGGCGCGTGCCCGCGCTGCCAGGGATTCGGCAATACGGTCGACTACGATCTGAACCTGATTATCCCGGACAAGGGGCTGAGCCTGAACCAGGGCGCAATCGATCCGTGGAACCGGCCCAAGTATAGGCCGTGGTTCAGCGATCTGCGCAAGCGCGCGCCGGAGCTGGGTGTTCCGATGGATGTGCCGTGGCGCGACCTGCCGCAAGATGTGCAGGAGATCGTGCTGCGCGGCAAGGGCAGCTATGAGGGCGTCTACGGCTTCTTTGCGCAGATGGATCGCAAGAAGTACAAGCTGCACGTGCGCGTGATGCTGAGCAAGTATCGCGGATATGCGGAGTGTCCCGACTGCCGTGGACAGAGGCTGCGGGCAGAGGCGCGCAGCGTGCGGCTGAACGGCAAGAACATCTGCCAGGCGACCACGCTGACGATTGCGCAGGCCAAGCAGTTCTTTGATGCGTTCCAGCTGACGCCGATGCAGGAGGAGATTGCCGGCCAGATTCTCGAAGAGGTGCGGCAGCGGCTGAGTTTTCTGGATGCGGTGGGGCTGGAATACCTGACGCTCGACCGGCTGGCATCTACGCTTTCCGGAGGCGAGTCGCAGCGGATTCAACTGGCCACGTCGCTGGGATCGCGGCTGGTGGGCGCGCTGTACGTGCTGGATGAGCCGTCGATTGGATTGCATACGCGAGACACGGCGCGGCTGGTGCGGATTCTGGAAGAGCTGCGCGATCTGGGTAACACGATCCTGGTGGTGGAGCACGATGCGGACGTGTTGCGCTCGGCTGATCATCTGCTCGACCTGGGGCCGGGTGCGGGTGAGTTCGGCGGCAAGCTGCTGGCCGAGGGCCTGCTGGCGGAGATCGAGGCGAATCCCAACTCGCTGACGGGCCGCTATCTTTCGGGGAAGATTTCGATTCCGGTGCCGACGCGGCGGCGCGCGCCGGGACGCGAGAAGCTGGTGTTGCGCGGGGCGCGGGCCAACAACCTACGCGGGCTGGATGTGGAGATTCCGCTGGGGCTGCTGGTGGCGATTACCGGCGTTTCAGGCTCGGGCAAGTCGACGCTGGTGCACCAGGTGCTGTACCGGGCGCTGGCGCGTGCGCTGGGACAGGGCGATGGCGGCGAGCCGGCGGGCACGCTGACTTCGCTGAGCGGTGCGGAGCGGCTGAACGACGTGGTGCTGGTGGACCAGACGCCGATTGGGCGCACGCCGCGGTCGAATCCCATCACGTATATCAAGGGCTTCGACCTGATTCGCGAGCTGTTTGCGGCGCAGCCGGAGGCCAAGCGGCTTTCGCTCACGCCGGGGCATTTTTCGTTCAACGTGCCGGGCGGGCGCTGCAACACCTGCGAGGGCGATGGCACGGTGACGGTGGAGATGCAGTTTCTGGCCGACGTGGAGCTGCCTTGCGAGGACTGCAACGGCACGCGCTACCAGGCGAGGATTCTCGAGGTGCAGTACAAGGGCAAGAATATTCACGACGTGCTGCAGATGACGGTGAAAGAGGCGCTGCGCTTCTTTGCCGGGCAGAACAAGCTGCTGGAAAAGCTGGCCGTGCTGGACGAGATTGGCCTGGGCTATCTGCGGCTGGGGCAGTCGGCCACGACGCTTTCCGGCGGCGAGGCGCAGCGCGTGAAACTGGCAGCGCACCTGGCCTCAGTGCGCGCGGCCAATGCAACGGCCAAGCCTTCGCAGGCCAGCCGGGTGCTGTACATCCTGGACGAGCCGACGACAGGGTTGCACTTTGACGATGTGTCGAAGCTGCTGACCGCGTTTCGCAAGCTGATTGACGGTGGCGGATCGCTGGTGGTGATCGAGCACAACCTGGACGTGATCAAGAGCGCGGACTGGGTGATCGACCTGGGGCCGGAGGGTGGCGAGGGCGGTGGCAGGATTGTGGCCGAAGGTCCGCCGGAGGAGATTGCCGCGAATCTGCACTCGCACACGGGCAAGTGGCTGACGCGGGTGCTGTGAGGACAGGGATCGGGTTTCAGGGATCAGGAACGCAACGGGCCGCTCTGCTGCGAGTTGCCAAGCCTTATGCGGATTCGATAGAAAGGGTGGAGCGATTCGGCGCAGAATCGAAAGCGCTTACGAAGACGTGTACGATTCCGGTGCTGCGCGTCCTATCCGAGGAGGGATTTCCACCTTGAGCATCTCCGCCGGGCCGATTGGCAAGACGAGTTCGACCTCCCTGAGCGACGAGGGCTCCAAAGCCCCGCTGGTCCCCGCCGGACGGATGCTGCCATTCGTCCTGGTGACGGCGCTTTTCTTTTTGTGGGGCGTTCCGAACAATCTCAATGACATTCTGATCAGCCAGTTCATGAAGTCGTTCGAGATTAACCGGTTGCAGGCGGGGTTGGTGCAATTTGCATTCTACCTCGGATACTTTTTCCTGGCGATGCCCGCCGCGCAGCTCATGCGTCGCGCCGGTTACAAGGCGGGCATTCTGGCCGGGCTGATCCTCTATGGCTCGGGGTGCATTCTCTTCTGGCCGGCCGCGATCGTTACCAGGTATTGGGTCTTTCTGATGGCGCTGTTTGTCATTGCCAGCGGCCTTTCATTTCTTGAAACCGCTTCGAGCCCATTCATTATCCAGGTGGGCGATCCCGCGACGGCGGAGCAGCGCATCAATCTCTCGCAGGCATTCAACCCGCTAGGCAGCATCTCCGCGGTACTGGTGGGCAGCCGGTTCATCTTCTCGGGCATCGAGCTGAAGCCTGCACAGGTAGCGGTCATGCAGGCGCAGCATACCTATCACGCTTATCTGCGCTCGGAAACGCTCCGTGTGGTCAATCCCTACTTGATTCTCGGCGGTGTCGTGCTGTTCTGGGCGGTACTGATTGCGTTTACACCGTTCCCGCACGCGGGGCTGGACTACTCAAAGGAGACCAGGACCCACGATGCCTCCAAAGGGTTGTGGGCGAGGAAGCATTTTGTCTTTGCCGTGGCGGCGCAGTTTCTTTACGTGGGCGCGCAGGTGGGCACGTGGAGTTTCTTCATTGCTTACGCGACGACCTATACCAACCTGACCCAGCGGGACGCGGGCTACTGGCTTACCGGCGTGCTGGTGGCTTTTACTGCAGGGCGGTTTGTCTCCACGTGGATTCTGCGATTTATTTCGGGAGCCACACTCCTCGGCATCTATGCAGTGTTGAATGCGGTGATTTGTGCAGTCACGGTGTTCCGCCCAGGCTGGATCGGCGTGTGGTGCCTGATCGTCGTCAGTTTCTTCATGTCAACGATGTACCCGACCATTTTCGCGCTGGGCATAAAAGGGCTGGGCCAGCGCACCAAGAGCGGGTCGGCCTTTATTGTCATGTCTATCGTCGGCGGTGCGGCGATTCCGCTGGCAATGGGCCTGGTGCCGGGTGTTGCGCAAAGTTACCTGGTGCCGGCTTTCTGCTTTATTGGCGTCGCCATCTACGCCTGGTTCCTCTCGAGCCCCGAGCCGGAAGAGATTGCGGCCAAAGCAGTGT
>JASHPJ010000005.1 GCA_030038195.1 Acidobacteriaceae bacterium | reverse complement strand
CGATGTGGACGCCAGGACGCGAAGACCTTTTGCTGGAACTATGCGGAGAGATCGAGGACGATGACAAGAGCCTTGTAGAACGCGCCGAGGAACGCAGCGAACGATTCACCGACTACAGCGCCAGCCGTGCCGAAGACGCAGACTAGGCGCAAAAAGCCGTTGCAGCTATTGCGGACGGTATCCCATTCGGCCAGTCCATTCTTATCGGCCATCACTCCGAACGCCGCGCCCGCAGAGATGCCGAGCGGATCGATAACGGAATGCGCCGCGCCGTGAAGATGTGGGACACGGCGAAGTATTGGACAGACCGCGCCGATGCTGCTCTCCGTCATGCCAAGTACAAAGAGCGTCCCGACGTGCGCGCTCGCCGCATCAAGGGGCTGGAGGCCGACATCCGCCGCTATCAGGCGGCCTTCACTCCCGATCCGAAAACCAAACCGCAGGTATGGGATGGCGAGGAGCATGTCTGGTGCGCGAATGGCACACGCGGCGGGCACTGGCAGAAAAGCAGCGCCCTGCCCAGGATCAAAGAGCACTACACCCGTTGGATCAATCACACCGAGAACCGCCTTGCTTACGAGCGCGCCATGCTTGCCGCGGATGGCGGAACAGTAGCCGACAAGACCGGCCCGGAGAAAGGCGGCGCTTGCCGTTGCTGGGCCTCGCCGCGTGGCGGCTGGTCCTACATCCAGAAGGTCAACAAGGTTTCTGTTACGGTCCTCGACAACTGGGGCAACGGTGGAGAGAACTTCACCCGCACCATGCCCTTCGACAAGCTGACCGTCGTAATGACTGCCGCCGATGTGCAGAGCAAGCGCGATGCCGGCCTGTTAGTTGAATCGAGCGACAAGACAGGCTTTTTCCTGCTGGTAAAAATCCGCGATATATCCCGGCGAAATGATGATTTCTCATTTCGCCGGAATCCCCCTATTCTCCGAGCAGTTCAGCAATCAATCCGAATGTTTCGGATCGGAGAGTGAGGGATATGAATTGGAAATTTTCGCCACCGTTTCGGAGTCGCGCCTTTCGGCGTCTGACCCGTGCGCGTGTCCTTACCGGCCTGTTTGTGCTTGGCGCGGCGCTGCCCGTGTATGCGCAGAGCACCGGCAGCGATCCGTGGGATAACGCCGTCAACGTCCTCAAAACCGCCTTCACCGGCACGATTGCCACTGGGTTGTTGCTGGTCGCCATCGTCGTCGGCGGGCTGATGTTCGCCTATGGCGAAGGCCAGTCCAAGAAAACCATCGCCGGGATCGTCTTCGGCGTGGGCATGGCAATCGGCGCGGTCAACTTTATGGCCTGGCTCTTTCCGAGCTAGAGGGGAGGTGTACGTGCCGGCCGCCAGTTGGTTCGTGGTGTAGGTAGCCACGCCGCTTGCGTTCAGTGTCGCGGTGCCGTAGTTGTTGGTGCCGTTGGTAAAGGTCACAGTCCCGGTGGGAACCGTTGGGGTCGCAACATCGGGCACCACCGTAGACGTGAATACGATCGGCTGGCCGGGACCGGCGAGCAGCGGCGATGCCGTGAACGTCACCGAAATTTTGCCTTGTGTCGCCGTTCCGCTCAGGGCAACGGTATTCTCGCCGCTGGCGGCATTGGTGGAATTGCTGGCGACGACCAGTGTGCCCGTCTCCGTGGAGGAAGTAACTCCTCCCGGATTGAAGATAACCGCGTATTGGCAGCTTGCATTCGTCGCCAGGGTTGTGGCGCTCGTGCAGGCGGGATACAAGCTCAATGTGCCGCTTCCTTCGCTGAACGGGGTGGTCACGGCAAGATTGCTGAGATCGAGCGAGCCGGATCCCAGGTTCGAGACGATCACCGTCTGCGGCTCGCCGGGAAGAGAGTAGAACTTGTCGCCAAATGCCAGCGCCGAGGCATTCTGCGTGACGCCACGAATCAAATTGTCGCCTTCATCGACGATATTCAGGTTGTTGCTCGCGTCGATGGCTACGGCTTGAAGGGAACTCAATGTTGCGTTGTAGGCTCCGCAGCCGTCATTGTACTTATCGGTTCCCGTGCAGCTACCGACAGTTCCCCCCGGCTTTCCGAAGACTGCGGACACCACTCCGGCGGTATCGATCTTGTAGACGGTGGAGTTTTCGTTATTCGCCGCGTAGATGTTGCCCAGGGAGTCGAAGGTGACTTTGTGGATTTGGTTATTTGCATTGAACTGCGAAAAATTGGAGATCAGGTAGATGTCGCCCACCGTGGGATTGAGGACGCCGGGAAGCGAGCCTGCGACATAGACGGCGCGGAGCATATGCGCTCCGGTATCGCTGATGTAGATGTTCCCCGACGCGTCAAGCGAGACGTTCTGGGGGGGTGCTTAGAAAGGCGCTGGTTGCAGGCCCACCGTTTCCGCATGTGGGAGTGGAAGTTGTATTGCAGGTTGAGCCTGCCGTACCCGCAATCGAATAGATGTCGCCCGGTGTTGGGTTCGAGGGCAATCCGGGGATCGTGCCGCTACCAGAGTAGACGACACGGATTGTATGCTCGGATTGGTCGGCGATATAGATATTGCCCTTGCCATCGACAGCAATACCATTCGTATTGAGTTCCACTATGAGGGCTGAACCATCGTCCCCCGAGCCGCCTCCTTTATTAAGGGTGCCCGCAATCCTGTAAATGTAGCCAACGGTCGGATTGGTGAGACCGGGGATCGTCCCCGCCGCGTAGATGACACGCACAGTGTACGAGTTTGCATCAGCAATGTACACGTTGCCGTTGGAGTCTACCGCCATGCCAGCAGCGTTTGCATAAAAGTACGCCTCCGTCGCCGGGCAGCCGTCGCCATCACTGTCCAACGTCGTGCATGACACGCTTCCAGCGCTGTTGCCACCAACCAAGTAGACATTGCCCGCTGTGGTGGTGACACTTGGCAGTGCCGGAATCGTCCCGGTCCCCGACTTTGCGGCAATAACACGGATGAGTTGTTCTGCGCTATCCGCGATATAGAGATTTCCATTCTTATCGAAGACCGCATCCTGCGGGTAAGACAGAACCAATCCGCTCGCAGGCCCGGAGTAGTTGTCGGGAGACGCGGCCAGCAGACCCGTGGTATCCCCGATGAGCGTCGTGGCTATGCCTGATGTAAAGGCAAGCTGCTGCGCGTGCAGATTGCCCGCGAACAGAAGAACCAGCAATGCGGGAATCAGCAAGCCGAGTCGCACGAGATGCGGAGACGTGAAGCCATCCTGGGTGAGTGTTTTCCGATTGTGCATATTCCATTTCTCCCTGGGCTTCCGGCGCCCGTTCCTGGTGCTGCTGTCAAAGTCGAACTGCATGGCTGGCGCTCCTCAAAGTCACTGCTGGTAGAGATAGAGGCCGAGCGTCGAAGGAGCGCCGATGAGGGCGCTCGAACGAAGATCGCTGACCACGACATAGATCACGAACTGGCCGCCCGGATTGCCCACGATGGCGACTCCGGGGAAGATACAGATGGGGTTGCCCGATGCGTCCTTGCCGCCGTAGCTCTGCCCGATGCAGTTGTTCTGGCTGTCGGGAATGGTGACGGTAACGGCGGGAAACAAACCGTTGGTCTGCGCGCTCTGGGTTCCGAGGTTGAGCGCGATGTCGGTGTTCGGCGTCTGCGTGGGATCGTCGAGCAGGAACTCGCCGCCGGTGATTGTTGTGCCCGTCCCGGCAGTCTGCCCGAAGGAGACCATCTGCGAGACCGCTCCGCCAGTGTTGTGTTCGAGCGGCGCGTACTCGAAGCCGAGATACTTAGCGGCGACGACACTGCTGGTAGTGATCGCGCTTGATGGCTGGACAACGCCGACCTGCCCTAGGATGTAGGTGTCCGGCTGTATCGTCCCAGCCAGCGTCAGGTAGCCGGAGGGGCTGATTCCGAGCGTTACGATTCCCGGAACGCCAGACACCGCGCTCCCCGTGGGACTGGCGGGAGAGGTGATCGGATAACCGAGGAGCGACTGCGCGCAGACGGCGCTCGAAGAAACCGGGTAGCTAAGCGAATTGCCGTTAATGTCGTAGGCGTCGAAGGCGGAGATTGTCCATGCGCTGCCGCTGCCGGATAGTTGCACCGTGCCGTAAGCCTGCGGAACAGAGAAGCCGCTTGTGGCCGCGGCCAGATACAGGTAGGTCGTATTTTTCTGCGCCGCCGGGCAGTCATCCGTGCCCGCGAAAAAGAGCATATCGCCGGTAAGGGAACCGTTGCGTACCAGCGCGGCCTCGCCGGGAATCTCCAGCGCCATTCCATAGGGCTGCCCGCTTGAATCATCGCCGAGGTTCAGGTAGCTGCCGTCGGTGGTGGTTGCTCCTGTACTGCCCGGCCCGTTTACCTCCGCCGCAACGTCGTAGTATTGAAAGCTCATCGCCGTATCGTTCAGTTTGAGCACATAGGAGTCGGACTCTGAGATGCTTGAAACGCCCGCATACGTGTGGGTGGAGCCGACCGGCGCTGGGGCCGTCGTGCCGGGCGCGCTGCATCCGGCCAGCAGCCCCGCAACAGCGCCCAGGACCAGCAAAACAAGTCTCGATGCGTGCTTCCGCGGAGGCGGGCATTCGGATAAGGCCGTGATGATCTTCAATGAATCCATGATTTTTCTTGTCCGCCTCAGAAGGCATATTTGAGCGCAAATTGCAGCGTGCGCGGCCGGTGGGCATCCACGGGATGCAGGAAGGCGTTGCCGGTGGTGCAATCCGTGCTGGCGTCTCCTGCCGCTGAATATCCCGAGGCTGCGCTGTCCGCGTAGCAGCTCACCGTGTTGTTGGCCTGATTGCCGAGCAGCGGATCGTAGATGCGGAACTGCGTATGGTTGAAGGCATTGAAGGCTTCCGCGCGGAAGACGAAGCTGGACTCATGCCACGGCACCGCGAAGTTCTTCTGCAACGCTATGTCGAAGTTCGTGCGGCTGGGATTGTTCAGCACGTTGCGTCCTGCGCTGCCGAAGGTCAGTGCGCGCGGTGCCGCGAACGCACCGGGGTTCAACAGCAGCGGGCCGAAGACCCGGCTGTTGCCGGCTACCGAGGCGTGATGGCCGTGCGGATTGCCGATCAGGTCGGGATACGAGCCTGAACCCACGCCGTTGGCGACACCCGCGTTGTCCAACACCCCGACGCCGTTGGCGCTGCCGCCATTGATGACGGTGAACGGGGTGCCCGTCTCGAACAATGTCAGGCCGGACAGTTCCCAGCCATTGAGCAGCGATTTGGCGAAGCCCGAATTGGCGAACGCGGACGGCGGCGGGTTGACGGCCTCTGTGTTTTCGGGGTCCGGGTCGCGCGAGATGGCGCTGGCAAAGTGTCGCCACCAGTTCAGCAATGAAAAATCGTAAACGTAGCTGATGTGGAGCAGGTGGCGCTGGTCATAGTTGGAGCTGGCGTAGCTGCTGTGCAGGTCGTAGGAGTTCACCATTGTGGTGTCGGAACGATCCGAAGCGTCGTCGAGCGAGTGGCTGTAGGTGTACGCCACGCCGAAGAAGAGCGGCCCTTTCGTGCGCCGCAGCAGAATTTGCAAAGCGTTGTAGTTGGAGTTGACGATGTTCTGGAGCGAGTAGATTTGCCCCAGGCCCGGAGCATACTGGCGCAAGGCGTTGGGATTCACATTCAGGCCACCGTAATCATTGGTGGGCGGGGAGTTTCCGTAGCAGGCGGCTTCCATGTTGATAAAGCTGGGAGTATTGGAAGCAATCTCCGCGCCGCCAGGAAGAAGATAGCGGTCGCCTGCGAAACCTGCGCCATCTCCCGCCGCTTGATTCGCAGGCGAATCCACAGCCTGGCAGAAGCGCTGCAAAAAGGGCTGATGAGCGCCAAAAGGATTGACCGGCGCTGGCGGCAACTGATTCGACTGCAACTCCGCCGTCAGGTGCGTACCCTTGCTGCCCACATATCCCACCGAAAGCAGGCTATTCCAGGGAAGTTGCCGCTCGACGCTGGCGCTCCACTGCTGCACATAGGGCCAAACAGCCTTCGTGGGAATCGACGTTATATTGACGGGAAAAGCCGAGTTGGTCGTCAGGTTTTTTTGTGTATAGAAACTTGTGCAACCGGAATCGGGATAGCCGATGCAGCCCCAGCTCGGCGGATTGTATTGCGTCGCGCTCAACACCAGGGGCGCGCTGGCTTCGAGCGATCCGCTATTGGCCTCGTCCGCCGTGCCATGTTCAAAGAAGATGCCGTAGCCACCGCGGATCGACATCTTTCCATTGCCAGAGGCGTCCCATGCAAAGCCGACGCGCGGCGAAGGGTTCCATAGATGGCCGGTCATGCAGCCATCGGGAACTCCGTCCACACCGCACTGAACCACGCCGGGAATGACTGCGGGATTCAGCGCGCCGGTGGGGGTGTAGAGCGGGATCGCCACGCCTCCCTGGCCCAGCAGAACACCGGTTGTCGGATCGACCTGCGCCGTCGGCTGGAACTTCGACGGAACCCAGTTGTAGGCGTTGTGATTCTTCTCACGGAAGGTTCCGAAGAGGCTCATGCGAAGCCCCAGGTTCACCGTGAAGCGAGGGGTGATCTTCCAATCGTCCTGGAAGTACGGCTCGACGATCTTGTAACGCTGGTAATACCTTCCCTGGCCGGAGTCCTGCTGATAATCCGCAATATCTCCCCCAAACGCTGAGTAAGGGTTGTAGTTCGAGTCACCGGGTTGCTCGTAAACGTGCGTAGCGAGAAAATCCGCGAAGGCATTCCCCGTAGTATTTTGGTTGGACTCATTGCTGAAGATCAGCAAACCTTGAACGTCTCCGGTGGCGGCGCCAATCGGCCCGTTGACTTGATTCCTCTCAAACTGGATGGCCTGGGCGCCGAACTGGAAGTTGTGTTTCCGCCAAACTTTGGTTAGGTTGTCGGCGATGCTGTAAACGGGATTGGAATGCTGCCACGGCATATAGCTT
The DNA here is from genome assembly GCA_030038195.1 of Acidobacteriaceae bacterium. Lineage (GTDB taxonomy): Bacteria > Acidobacteriota > Terriglobia > Terriglobales > Acidobacteriaceae > Telmatobacter. Next base: position 41,058 of record JASHPJ010000005.1, on the reverse strand, counting down.
GTGTCCGCAGCGAAGCCATAGCCGCCATAGGCTGCATTGTTGCCTGCGATGTCGATGCCGGTATTCAAAATGGCGAGTGCGTCGGGAGACAGTCTCTGCTCGCCCGTAGAGGGATCAGTGCCGTAGACGAGATTGTTCCCAGGAAAGGTAGCCGTGCCGATATAGTCGCCATAGTTGCCGCCAAGATCACCGACCACGCCCGGGGGATGGGGGCAGTCAGGGTATTGGTTGAGATTGAGTGGAACTTGCGCGCCGGAAGGCGCAGAGGGGCAAACATCACTGAAATCCCCCGCCCGCTCCGCGAGCGAGGGCACGCCTTGACGGAAAGCCGTTGGGGACAATTCGAGCCGGGCTTCCTCGGAGAAGAAGAAGTGCGTTTTGCCTCTTCCGTTGTAGAGATGCGGAATCACGACTGGACCGCCAATCGTTCCGCCAAAATCGTTACGCCGATAGAGTGGCGGACCGTTGGTTACGTCGAAATATCCCTTAGCGTTGAATGCCTCGTTGCGGAGAAATTCATAGAGGCTCCCATGCAACGTGTCCGTACCTGATTTGGTCGTGACAATCGTGGTCGCGTTGCCTGTGCTCGGATACTGCGCCCCATAGTTCGAGGTAAGAATCTTGATTTCCTGGATGGCGTCTATGCTCGGATAAACGATGAGTGTGTTGATGTCCTTGTTGATTCCCGTGTTCAGGGTCTCCGAGCCATCGACCTGGTAGCTGTTGTATTCAACGCGGCCACCGTTGACGGAGTACGAGACGCTGCCCAGCACACCGACCTTCGCCTCATCCTGCCCGGTCTGGTTACTAACGCCCGGAGTCAGCGCAATGAGCTGTGTGTAATTGCGGCCATTCAACTGAATGGCGGAGACTTCCTTACCCGTAACCGTGCCGCTGATTTCGGCATTCTCGGTATTCACCTGGGATACCGAAGACGCGCCGGCATCAACATTCACAGAGGACTGCGTGGAGCCGACGGTAAGTTGCACGTTATAGATGAAGGCTTGTCCCACGCCAGGAGGAATAGTTGTGACCGATTGGCTGAAGTCCGGAGCCTGAACAATAATGCGGTATTGTCCTGCAGTCAGATAGGGAATGGTGTACGCTCCGCTCCCATCGCTCTTGACCGTAAGAGTCACCGTAGTATCCAGGTTCGTCGCCTGAATCTGTGCGTTCTGAATCGCCGCCCCTTGAGGATCGGTCACTTGACCCGTAATTCGCGCATTCTGACCAAAAGCAGAAATGGCTGAAGCAAGGATGAAGGCGCAGCATACGCATCGTACTAATGCTCTGAACATAATTTTTCGGTTTCCTAGCGTCTTGCGTCAGTGGTTAAGAGGAAGAGATGTAGGTGATCGCTCGGCTTTGGCATCGGTTTGCACACTAAGCACAGCTTCTCGCAGCTCAACAATCGAAGCCGCCAAATCCGAAGCAATCGTGTCTGCGCTGCGTGGTGTTTGACTGCTTCCAGAAGTCAATTCCATGCAAAGCGCCATATTTCGCTTCTCCTCGGCGAGAAGGGTGTCGGGCTTCCCGAAGGGCGGAGATTGCGAAGCTCCAATGATGTCGTTCAGAGAATGTTCTTCTTGTTGCAGAGCAGTAACGAGCGCAAGTCTGTGATGGTCAATCAGCTCGCTATAGGCCGTGCTCGCAGCTTCCGACAGTTGTGTTTCCATGAAAAACGCTGTGTCAAATCCGCGATGGCCTTGCTGTGGTACTCAATCTGAACTGCCGCATTGAGCAACTGCTGAGAGAGCGCAGTCACTTCGTCGCTGCTCTTGCCTTTAGCGAGAAAATACGTTTCGAGCGGAGAAGGCTGGGCTACTGCGGAGGACGCAACCACGCTGATCGTTTGCGAAGAATTTGCGACGGGATGCTCAGCGGCCTCTGTGAATGTGACGATGGACGAATCCACATGCGCCACCTGGCTCAGCGCTGCCTCCAACTGCCGCTTTCGCTCGTCTGTTTCCACGATACCGCTCACTCGTATGTCAGCCGGAGTGCGGATCACTTCGATTCGCTCGCCGTTGTCGGCGTGCAGTTGATTCAAGACAAGCCGCGCTCCCAACTCTGCGTCGTCCAGTTCGTCATCTGAGAGCACATGCGGCAAATGAATCGACGGCAAAGGACGGATGCCTTCTCGAATGGCGCCATGACCGGAAGGCAACGGTTCAAACCAATCTTCATCACCCGGTCCCCACGGCATTACGCCGTAGTCCACCTCTGCGATCTCAACCGTCTCCGAATCGCGGAAGGAGATGGTGCGCGCCACCGGATGAAAATCCGTGTCTCGCACTGTCAAGGATGCCTGGGCAACAACACCATTAGGCACCCTCGTAGTCAGCTTCAACAGATGGCTGCCTGCGCGAGTGATCCGATCCTGCCTCACGCGCTGGTGATCGTGCCAATCCTGATAACTCGTAGCGGAAAGCGGCTGATTCCAATCGACACCTGCGACAGCCAGCTTATCTTTCAGCCGCAAGTCGTCCGCTCCGAGCTTCGGACGACGTGGGACACGGATACCCTGGGCATCCCGGTAAATTGCCCGGCTGAATGTTCGATGGGATGTTCTAACCTGAATCTTCTGGTAGATCACACCGGGCGCGGCCGTGCTCTGAGGCGCCATGTCCCACGCCTCTGCCCGCACCAGCAAGGTATTTGCTGTAATCGCTGGCGGCTGATGGAGCCACGCATAGAAACAAAATACCGACGCAATGGCAAGAGCCATTGCCGTCACAAAGGTAGGATTCATGCCGTTGAATGCTCTGTGGAAGAAACGGACGAATACCTCCGACCACTCCGAACGGTGTGGACGGAATGACAATGGCTCTGCACTCGAATCTGGCTCTGCCGGCTTATCTGCTACGGGCAGTTCGGATTCTTCCTCGCTGACGACGGCCCCGGAGATCGTCGTCAGCGGAGTCAGTGACGGATCGCTATAAGAGACTTCGACAAGAGGGCCGACGCTGGTGAACTTCAATAACGCTTCGATGGTCCCTCTGCAGCTCAACTCGACATGAGTGTGCCGCTCCGGAGGGGCGTTCGGCGGCGTGGAAGTGATCGCAAGCGAAAGCAGGCACAGTCCCTGCTCACTGATAACCTCAATCAATTCGAGATTCGTGTCCTGCCGAATCTCCACTTCCTGCTTGCTGAATCCGCTTCCTACGTCCTGCGAGGCGATCACATGCCCGTTCACGACGATCATCAGCCGTTTCGGACGATGCTCAATAATCTCCTGCATTCTCTTTTGGACAGATTTGAACGCCTGGCTCGCATCTCTGCCGGCATTTGAGTCGGCGGATTTGGATGCAGACCGGGAACGATGAGCCAGACCGAGCGCATCCTCGGAAGACCGCTCGGAGAGAGGCGCAAGGCCGCAATGACGGCTCACAATGTCCAGGCAGCGCGGGCAACTGACGAGATGCGCCAGAAGCTCGCATTTGATGGGCTTCGGCTCTTTCGCCTGATAGAACGCAAGCAATTCCTCCACAGGCAGGCAGGCGCTTTGGCACGAAGCAAAGAGCATTCCGCGCAACTGCGCAAGAAACTGCTCCGAAGGAACCGAGACACGTTGCGGGATAATTTCCAGTGGGGCGCCGCGATGAATGACCCTCACCTTGCCGGGATCGGCGATGTAGCCTTTGACCTCTTCACGAGCAGCCCGGAGGCCGTTGTCTACAACCGGGCGGGCCACAAGGCCGATCTGCATGATCTCTTCCGGGAAGTATCCATGCAGGAAACGCAGGATCAGGATGCTTGCTGATTTCGCGGATTGCTTGCGCCACCCCAGGTAAGCGACGACTCGGCGGAGATCGTCCTGCACTTCGATTGGATCGGCGGAAGGATTTTCCCGCAGCCCCAGCTCAATCGAATCGAACTCCACGATGGACAACTGCTGGAACGGATACCGCTGTACCCGACGCAGATGCGCGAGGTGAACGTATTTCAAATAGGTATAGAGCAGGCCTTCCTGGTTTTCTACCTGGGAGAGATCAGGCGGCGCCAGCGTGAAGCGGACAAAGGCGTCCTGCACCATGTCTTCTGCGGTGGCGCGGTTGCCCTGAGCGAAGTGGAGCGCCCACTGGAGCAGCCACTCGTACTTCGCCATGAAGACGCTTTCCGGCGTAGCCGAGGGAATCGACTTTGGCTTTACAAGGCGCATAGGGGCTTACACCTCTATGTTCCAAAAAGGGCCCGCATCTAACTTGATTCCCCGCGAATTTCATCATTCTTTATTAATTCAGCCCGTTGGGTGGTTTGCGCCCTGGTCGCAAAGACAATCTCACCTTCCTCGATAGCCATCTGGAAAACCATCGAAATCCAATACGTTAGGCGCGGAACAACACATTTACGGGCGGTTGGTGAGCGCCACGGTCTTACCGGGTCGCAAATGTGAAATGTTAGATGAAGCGGTTTCAGGACTCATTATTAGTAGGAAATGGATTGAGGACGGCAGTTGCGGAAACCCGACCACTTCCCCTGTATCCCACTCGCTGCCTCGTTAAGTGGATTACGAAAGCTCGCACCGGTTCCCTTCATGGCGGCTTCTCTGGAGAAGCTGGTATGCCCTCCCTTCCCGATCCACTCGATCTGCAATGCGTCGTCATCCTCGCGGAAACCCTCAGCTTCACCGAAACGGCCAAACGTCTGCACATGACACAGCCAGGCGTAACGGCGCGGATCAATCGGGTGGAGGCAAACCACGGGTACAAACTCTTCGATCGCAACAAAGGGGTGGTGCGTGCCATCACGCCGGAAGGATTCGTTTTTGTCGAAGAAGCAAGGCGGGTGCTCGACGACCTTCTCAGGCTGACCACCCAGGCTGATGCCGCTCACCGAGCATTTTCCGAAACCATCTCCATCAGCCGGTCCCACCACGCCGATCTGCAATTACTCTCAATTCTGGTTTCAGCGCAGGCCATCGAGAATGCACGCATCTCTTTCCTGCCGCCTTGCAAGTCCGACGAGGAGGCCATTGCGATGCTGCTGAATGGAGACGCCGACATCGCCCTGGTTGCGTGGCCGGTCAATGAGCCCCATGTTACGGCTCTCCATCTGACCCACGACACGCTGCTGGCAGTCCTGCCGGAGAACCACGCGCTCCGGGAGCGGAAGGAGATTCACATTGCCGATCTCCGCAACGAACAACTGATCGGCTCCAAATACCAATATCCCACCGTCCTCAAAGAGACCTTCCGCCAGCGGGCGCAGGCCATCGGCTTCACGCCCCAATGGGTGTGCATCTCCGCATCCACGGCTGAGTCTGTTCATCTGGTGGATGCGGGCGCAAGACCGGGGATCACCCTTGTCACCCGACAATACGCAAAGGAACTTGCGCTGGGGAGGGCCGTCTGCATCCCCTTCGACGAGGCCGAGATTGCCTACGAGTACGGCGTCGCCTATCGGCAGTCGGATAATCGACCGATCCTGAATACTCTCCTGCAATACCTGGTCGAGAAATGCCGTCCTGTGCAGAATCCGCGGAGGAAACGTGGGCCGGATCGGATCACACATCCGGCGCATCGGGCGCGTCAATTTGGCTGAAAATCAACTTGTACGATTTTTGTACGGCGGAAGGGGGGAGTCGAGGAACCTGGTCGAATCTCGACTCGGACGGCTATCTTAGAAAAATTTTCGTACAAAAAACGTACAACCAACCCGGCAATGGTGGATTTTTCGGAAATTTTGGCACTGTAAAATCAATAACTTACGCGGACTCAACGGGCCGGATGCTCCGATCCCGACCAGGTCCACCAATATCCTTCCATAAGTTAGCGGAAGCGGCGAATACAATCGACTTGCGGAATGCCTTCGTACTTGGCCAGAGCCTGCTGTGGGTGCTTGCCCTTGCGGTTCGACGAGTACGCGGAGCCAAACAGCATGTGCAGCTCTGCCCTATGGGGGTACGACGCTATAGATTACCATTGCGACAACATCGTCACAGACGAAATTGTGATCGACTGCGGCAATAGAGTGTTTTCGGTTCCTATTATGTTGACAGGCCGACATCATGTCCGCCGCAGAGGATGGCTTTTTCTTGAGGGAAAAGCCACTCCGTTGCAACGGCGCCGGGGTAGGGCAACTCTGGAGCTGCTTTAGTCTACGGTCAGCAATTCTTCAAAGAAGCCGCCGATCCGGCGCCTTCGGTCCACGAAGTGGATTTCCAGAATCCAATGGCGCATGCGGCCTTTCTCGTCTGTGGAGCGCATGCGAAGATTGCTCTTTGGGTGGACGTAGAGCGTTACTTTATCGTCGGCGATCCTCTCATGCGGAAACTGACCAATCAGGTGGCCGGCGATCGGTCCGCCGAACTCCCAGCCGTATTTCTCCGCAAGCGAAACGGCGTGAGCATAAAGCTGGCTGGCTGTGATGCCAGGATTCTCTTTGAAGTAGCGTTTTCCGTCAGCGAAGGCTTTGCCTACATCATCACGCATCTTCAGTTTTGCAGGGTCTGATCCGATGACGAACGTGCGGCCAAAGTCGGCTTCATAGTCTTCGAACACGGGACCAAGATCGAGGAAGAGGATGTCATCCTCGCCGATCGCGTGGTCCGGCGGGTTGTCGGCGTAGGGCAGCAGCGTATTGGCCCCGGCGCGGACGATCCGCTTGTGCCAATAGGTGGATATCCCGAACATCTCTCGGGCCAGATCATAGATTTCCTGGTTGAGTCGGCTCTCCGTGATGCCTGCGCGAATCAATCCCCGCGCCTCGACCTCGCGGAAGAGCCGCTCCGCCTTGCCCTGTGCCATGCGGAGTTCTGTAACCCTTTGCTCTTCTAGGGTGTCTACTGGAGTGGTGTTGTCTGACATGCGGGCTGCACCTCGCTACTATCTATAGTAGTGTCGGACAAAGGGGGTCGAAGCCAAATGCCTGTGGTTTCCTGCTACTGGAAGATAAGACTGTTGATAATGGCAGTGGCAATTCTGTGCTGCATGGCTGCCAGCTTGCCCTTCGCCCAGGCGCAAGAGCAAGAGCCACCGAGCATTGTCGGAAGCGCGCCACTGTACGGCCTGTCTGGCGCGACGGGATGGATCAATTCGAAACCTCTGACGGCAAAAGAGCTGAAAGGGAAGGTTGTTCTCGTCGATTTCTGGACCTACTCCTGCATCAACTGCCTGCGTTCTCTACCTTACGTCCAGGCATGGGCGGAGAAGTACAAGGATAGCGGACTCGTCATAATCGGTGTGCATACGCCGGAGTTCGGTTTCGAGCAGCAACTGCCCAACGTGCAGAAGGCGGTCCAGAAATTCGGAGTCACATTTCCCGTCGCCCTGGACAGCAAATACTTAATCTGGAACGCGTTTCACAACGAATTCTGGCCTGCTGACTACTTTATCGACGTTCATGGGAAGGTGCGCTACGAGCACTTTGGCGAGGGGAGCTACGACGAGTCGGAGCGATGGATCCAGGAGCTCCTGAAGGAGCGGTCGGCAACGCCGATGCCGGGGGGCACGGTCAGCGTTCGAGCGCAGGGTGTGGAAGCGGCAGCCGATATGGGCGAAGTGCGGTCGCCAGAGACGTACATCGGGTATGCGCGGGCCGAGCACTTTGCATCGCCGGGCGGAATCAAGCGGGATGAGGAGCATCTGTATACTCCGCCGTCCCGTCCCGGATTGAACGAGTGGGGGCTTGCCGGCAGATGGATCGATCACGAGCAGGTTGCGGTGCTCAAGTCCGCCGGTGGAAGAATCGTCTTTCACTTCCATGCCCGTGACCTGCATCTGGTGCTCGGCCCGACCGCCGACGGAAAACCAGTACGCTTTCTGGTAACTATTGACGGGCAGGCTCCTGGGGAGAATCATGGAGTGGACACGGACGCGCAAGGCAACGGCGTCGTGACAGGATACCGTCTGTATCAGCTCGTCAGGCAACGCGGCGCCATCGCAGACCATATTTTCACGATCGAGTTTCAGGATCCGGGGGCGCAGGCATTCTCCTTCACCTTCGGGTAACGGAAGCAAGTGGGAGGGGCACATGATTCAGAAGCCGGATAGCGGCGCCGGGCAGATGACTCGGCGAGCTTTTGTTGTGGCCGGGAGCGCTGCCGCGACAGCGATGGTCCTCACGCTTCGATATGGGATTGAACCGGTCGAAGCGAAGAGTGCGACTTTGAAAGAAGTCAGGATCGTACAGTTCTCCGATACAGGCCAGCGGGAAGATACCGTTACCTTGCCCGTAATGATCAAAACCGATACGGAGTGGAAGCAGCAGCTATCGGCCGCGGTGTTTGAGATAACACGACGGGCAGGGACTGAGAAGCCATTCTCAGGGCAATACTGGAACCTGCACGACAAAGGGCTCTATCGCTGCATCTGCTGCGACACGGCGCTCTTCAGCTCCGATACGAAATTTGAATCCGGCACGGGATGGCCCAGCTTCTGGCAGCCCATTGCTAAAGAAAATATTCGTGAAAGCCTCGACCTGTCTCTGGGAATGGAGCGTACTGCGGTCTCGTGCCGGCGGTGTGATGCCCATCTTGGGCATGTATTCGATGACGGGCCGCGACCGACCGGGCTGCGTTACTGCATGAACTCGCTAGCGCTCAGATTCGTGAAGTTCGCCTAAGGAAGCTCTGATTCAGTCGCTCACTTGTCCTCAGGGGCTGAAACCCTGGATTTTTTGCGGTTCTTGCGGCGCTCTTCGGCAAGCTCAGGGCAGGCTTTGAAGCCGTGCCCTTTCAAGGCAGCGCTGATGCAACCGGCTCGCGGACCCCAAGTGACGCAAAATAGAAGTATGCCCGAGAAAGTCTTTGCCCAGATTCTTTCCGAGGTGAGCACGTTTGCGAAATCCGCAAGCGATCTTGCGGCTCTCCAGAGCTTCATCGTTGAGATCATTGCAGAGCGCCTGCCCTACTGCAACTGGACGGGTTTCTACATGCTCGATTCCGACGATCCAGAGACGCTTGTCCTGGGACCATTTCGCGGAGCGCCGACCGAGCATGTGCGTATCCCTGTGCATCAGGGAATCTGTGGAGCAGCCGTGGCGCAGAACGACACAGTGATCGTAGACGATGTCAGCTCCGATCCGCGTTACCTCGCCTGTTCGCTGGAAACCAAATCCGAGATCGTCGCTCCCATACGAGCCAATGGCGCGGTGGTGGGTGAGATCGATATCGACAGCCATAGCCTTGCAGCCTTCTCCCGGCAGGACAAGGCGTTTCTCGAAGAATGCGCCACTATCGTGGGCGGCTTTATCGAGCGGATTTAGACCGTGTCTTCCGGCTCAAAGTAGAAGCGGTAATGATGCCTGCAGCCGGGGTTGAAAGCTGCTCCACAATGCGGGCACAGGTAGCCGCTGTCCATGTATTCGTGGATCGTCAGCTCGTATCCGCACACTCCACAAAGAACTGCCCGGACGTTCCACTCTGAACGCGGCCAGACCCTGATCTCATGGCCGGCCAGCATGTCGTGGCAGTCTTTACAGGCGTAGTAAACGCCGCAGCAAGCCATTTTGATGGCAATGACGTCGAGCGATGAGTGGTAATGGGCGCACCGCGTCTCCGCGTCCATCTCCACTCCTCGGACTACTGGTCTCCGCAATGGCACATGCTTATCAGAACACAACATTGAAACAAGTTCGAGCACACGCCTGGAAACAAGGCCGTCAAAAAAACGGCTTGTTCACATAGGAGCCGAAAACACTCTAGAACTTCATCATTTTCACGCGCACCATCTCGGGGTGCTCATGAAAGCAGAGGCCGCGGTCGGTTTCATCGCCGTTCCAAAGCCGCAGCAGCTTCCAGACTCCATTTTCATACGTGCCCTGCTCGGCTGAGAGAATCTCGCTGCGAATCCATGGCAGCTTGCCCGGCAAATGGAAGCTGACGCTGGCGTCAATTCCGGTGACCAGAAATTCGTCCGGTCCGAGTTGCGCCACCAGCGCGGCGCCGTGAGCGTCTTTTGTGCCGGGCGCGCGGCGGCCGTCGTACTGCGGGAAACCAAATGCAACCGTTGCCTGCCACGCGCCAAAGTCGAGCTCCTGCGTGGCCTGGCCAGGCTCCTCGACGGCGGTTTTGAGCTTGCCGTCAAACTCCAGCTTCGCAATTTCGCGGTCCATCGGATTAATCAGCGCGAAGTTGCGGGCGTGCGCCGACCACGGATCGTTGCCGAGGATGTTCCAGCCAGCCTGATCGACGCCAAACGGCGAGAAGCCGATTGCGCCGTCGCCCAGCGCATAGAAGAAGAATTTCGCAAAGCTGTCGCTGTGGCCCGTTTCCGGAATCCAGAGCGGATTGTCGGGCCGGCGATAGGCGGCGATCGTCTCTCTGTAGGATTGCGAGTCGTCGGTGTAGATGTCCGGGCCGATCATGTCGATCGATGGCGCCAGCTTGCGCCACAGGCCCACCATCTTCTGCACAGCGCCGCCGCTGGGATACGCGATGCCGGGCATATCCAACTGCCGCTGCGGCAGCTCCGCAGGCGGATAGTCGATCCAGACGTTGATGTAACAGGGAATGTCGAACTCCGCTTTGCCCGCGGCGGCGATTGCGTTGATGTATCTGGCCTGATGATAGACCTGAAAGATCTCGTCCGCATCGGCGCCGAAGACCTGGCTCCAGGTGCCCGGCTGCTTTTGTGCGGCGGCAAGCAGGTCGTCCGGAACCTGTCCGGCAAATTCGCGGTTCGCTTCAGGCGAATTATCGCGCACGCTGCCGATATTGCCCGACTCGTTCTCGACCTGGATCAGCAGCACGGTGTGCTGTTCGCCGTCAATCTGTTTGAGATGACGCATGAGCGTGACAAATGCGGTCTTGTCGGCTTCGAGAGTGTCATGGCCCAGCGGCGAGAGCACATCGATTGGCTCGCCGTCGGGACGAATGACGCGAGGAAAGCGCTTGCCATCGGTCTTGACCCACGGCGGCGCGTAGTGATCGTTGCCGTTCTTCCAGGTGCCGAACCAGAGAAGGACAACATGCAGACCATGCACACGCGCGCCGTCCACGATCTGGTCGACATTGGTGTAGTCGAAACGGCCTTCCTCTGGCTCAAACTGCTCCCAGTACACCGGCGCCTCAACCGTATTCGCGTGCAGATCGGCAAGCGACTTCCATACCTGCGGCAGTTCAGAGGGCCAGGCGCTGGAGTTATGAATCTGGCCGCCCAGAATCAGATATGGCTGTCCGTCCACCATGAGCGCGTATCGCCCATCCTGCTGAACGATCTTGGGAGCCTGTGAAACCGCGGCAACGGAATACAAGGCGGCAGCAAGCAAAACGGCAAAGAAACAGGGACGCAGAAAAGCGAAAAAGCGCATGCTCGAAATACCTCCCCAGCAATGTAACCGTATACATCGAATTTGGCAAGCGCCCCGTTGCCGACAGGATTTTATTGCCGGCCGGGATTGACTGCGCGTTCTCTGCCCGCTGCAAGGCGATCCCGTCCATCCCTGAAGACGCGCACGATGCCTTCGGGCGTCTGCTCCGGCGAGGCGTATGTTGCGCGGCTGGCAATCCGCTTCGGATCGAAGACTGTAATGTCGGCAACGTAACCGGGACGCAACTCGCCGCGCTGCGCGATGCCAAAGCGCCTGGCCGGCGCGCCGGTGATCTTGTGGATTGCGGACTCGAGCGGCAGCCACGTCGGATGGCTCACGCTGCGGGCCAGAAACTCCGGAAATGTGCCGTAGAGCCGCGGATGCGGCCGACCCTTCACGTAAAATCCGTCGGAGATAACGATGGCCAGCGGATGCGCGAGGTTTGCGCGCAGGTTCTCTTCGCTCTGATTCTGTTCCAGGATATTCACCGCGCCGCGCTCTTCTTCAATCAGCCGGAAGACGGCTTCCATCGGCTCGATGGCTCGCTCCCCGGCGATCTCTTCGACGCTCCTGCCCACGCATCTTATGTTTTCTTCAGACGCAACCGCACTCACAAATACCTCGTCCCAGGTGTTGGCAATCGTCTTTGCAGCTTCCTGCGCGATGCTGCGGCGTGAATCCGGATCGGCGAGACGCGCGAGCAGCGCATCGACGCCGCCTTCCAGCGCGCTCTGCGGAAGCAGTTGCGTTATCACCGTGCTGCCGCAGGTGTAGGGATAGCAATCGAAGGCCACATCCACGCCCTCTTTGTGCGCGTTCTCGATCATCTCCACGGCGCGTGCATTGAGCTCGCGATTGGCTTTGCCCACGGCCTGCAGATGCGAGATCTGCAGACGGCAGCCCGACTCGCGCGCCAGCGACAACTGCTCTTCAATCGCTTCGAGCAGGTGAAAGCCGTAGTCGCGCATGTGCGTGCAGTGCAGCTTGCCGTGGCGCGCCGCTCCCTTGCACAGCGCCAGCAGCTCTTCGCGTGGAGCGCCCGAGCCGGGCGCGTACATCAGCCCGGTCGAGACGCCCACCGCGCCCTGTGAAAGCGATGTGTCCAGGTCATCGAGCATCGCGCCGAGTTCTTTTTCCGTGAGCGGCCGCTGCGACATACCAGCTTGCACTACGCGCAAGCTGCCGTGTCCAACCAGAGTTTCCACGCGGCTGGGCAGACCGGCGCGCCGGCCCGCTTCGAAGTATTCGCGCGCCGAGTGGAAGGCCCAGTGATCGCCGCCGTGCAGAATGCCATTGGCGAAGCTGCGCAGCTCCGATGCGTGACAGCCGCAGGGGAACGGCGAGAAGCCGCAGTTGCCAACCACCTCAGTGGTTACGCCCTGGTTGAGCTTTTCGCGGCGCCCTTCGAGCGCCTGCAGATCGGAGTGGCTGTGAACATCAATGAATCCCGGCGCAATAGCCAGCCCGGTGCAGTCGATGATTTCACCATCGGCCTCCGCATGACCGGCCGTTACGTCCAGAATCAGCCCATCGCGGACCACCACGCTGCCGATAAATGGCGCGCGGCCTGTGCCGTCGTAGACTGCGCCGCCTTGAAGGGAAAATGTTCGCACGCTCTGCCTCGATGCCCGGCTCATCCACTCTAAATTACGCGCGCAACTTGTGCCGTGCATCCGGCAATGTCTATGCTCAAGCCGGCTGACAGACCTTGCTCATGCTGCCCGGCACAGCTTGTGCTACTATTTCGTGCAACGACAGCGGCATCCATTCCATTGACCCCAGGCAGATTTGCTCTCTTTGGCCTGTGGCCGGTGGCGCAGGCATCTGGCCGCGTTCGCCGGACCCCTGGGCGGCGCGGGCGAGGGGTAATCATGACCACCCAGCTTCGTCCTCTGAACCTTGGCGAGGTCCTCGACCGAACTGCCGAGCTGTACCGCATGAACTTTCCGCTTTTTGCGGGCATTGCGGCCATCTTTTCCGGGGCCATGCTGCTGACCGGCCTTCTGCAACTGAGCGTGGAAGCGCTGCTCGGCTATCCGCATATCCATCCCAGGCTGCAGTGGGCCGTCGCCGTTGTCACTCTAGCGGGCGTGCTGGTTGTGTTGCTGCTGGCCGGGCTTTCCATCGCCGCCAATACGCGGGCGGTGGCGTGGATCTACCTAGGCGAGCCGGCAACGATCCGCGCGGCGACCGCCAGTGTGCTGCCGCGCCTGCGCCGTTACCTGTGGGTGATGACCATCGCCGGCATCCGCGCCTGGGCGCCGCTGGCGGTCCTCTACGTGGCGTTCTTCGTGGTCCTGTTTGCCTACTTCCCCAAGGGATTTTTCACCCATCCCGCGGTCATGCAGGGCACCGCGCCCAACCAGGCTGCCTTCCTGGCCATGGGAATCGCCGTTCTCATCCTCGGCCCGTTTTTTCTGGCGGCAGTGGTTTACGGCGTCATCATGTCGCTTCGTTACTCGCTGGCGGTTCCGGCATGCGTAGTCGAGGAGCTGCCGGCCCGCCAGTCCATCAAGCGCAGCATTCATCTCAGCAGGGGCTCGCGCGGACGCATCTTTGTGCTGGGCCTGCTGATCTATGCGGTGCGCATGCTGCTGAGCCTGTTGTTCGGAGTGCCATTTTTCTTTTATGCGTTCAAGCACCTGGGCCATGCCATCCCGATCGCCATGCTGGCCATTCAGCAGCTTGCCACGTTTATCGTGAATACCCTGATCGGTCCCATGTACTCGACCGGTCTTACGCTTTTCTACTACGACCAGCGGGTTCGCAAAGAGGGCTTCGACATCGAATGGATGATGCGCTCCGCCGGCCTAACCCCGCAGGCCGAACTGCCGGCCGCCGAGCACTCCTGATATGAGCCAAACCCTGCAACCCATGACGCTGGGCGAGATTCTCGACCGCACCGTGCAGCTTTACCGCCGCAATTTCCTCTCGTTTGCCGGAATCGCCGCGGTGCCCACCGTAGTGATGCTGCTGGCGATGGTCCCCTTGATCGCCTGGATCGGCTTCCTGGGTGTCGTCCATCGAACGCCTGTGCCGCCGAGCGGTCCAATTGTGGCCGCGATCCTGATCGGAGGTGCTGTCTTCGGCGTCGTGGCGCTCGTAGCCACCGTCATCTCCCAGTCGGCACTCATCCGCGCCATCACCGGCGCGCATACCGGGCAAAAACTCACCATCCGCGAAGCGCTCATCAGCGTGTGGCCGCGCTTCTGGCGCTACCTTGGCGTGCTGCTTCTGCAAGGCATTTTCGTGGGCCTTATCCCGGCTGCGATAGCCGGCGTCGCCATCGCTGTCCTGTTCGCGCTGGTGCGGGCTGGCGGCGGGGGCATCGGCGCCAATGTCGCCACTGGATTTGCCGTATTCCTCATCGGCGCGGCAGCCGCAGTCATCATCGTCCTGCGTGCGCTGAGCTACTCGCTGGCCATGCCGGCGTGCATCGCCGAGAGCAAGCCGGCGTGGGAGTCGCTGCAGCGCTCGAACAAGCTGAGCAAAGGAACCCGCGGCCGCATCTTCCTCATGTTTCTTCTCATCTGGGTTCTGGCCATGGTGGTGTCGATGGGCGGCTATATTCTCATGCTCATCGTAATGGCCGTGGCGGCGATGCTAAGCAGGGGTAGTCCAGTGAGTATAGCCATCATAGTGACCGGAGAAGTTATAAATATGCTGGTGAACGTCGCTGTCCAGACTCTAATTACGCCTGTCTACGTGACCGCCCTGGTTCTCTTCTATTACGATCAGCGCATCCGCACCGAGGGTTACGATATCGAGTGGATGATGGAGCGCGCCGGGCTTACGGGCGGCCAGCCCCAGGCCGATCCCAGACCCGCGCCCGATGCAGGAAGCTTGAACGGATGACGAACCGTTTTGGACGACGGGTGCGCACGCTGCTGGCGCTTGTGGTGCTGATGGCTCCGCTGGCGCAGGCGCATGCAGGCCAGGCCGATGTCAGCCTGGACGCTTACCGCGGGCATCTCGAAAAACTGCAGGCCGTCGTAACCGCGTGCCGCAAGCTGCGCAGCAGGGGTGCCTGCAACCCGGACCAGGTGGGTCCCGATGACCAGGTGAAGTGGTCGTCGGGCGGCGCGACGGTGCAGAGGGCGATTCGCTACGGCTGGCTGCGCGAGACGCTGGACCGCGCCGGAAAGAAGGAGGAGCCGAAGAAGGCGAACGCAATTCCGGTGCAGGGAGTCGTGGCGACGCCGGTTTCTGTGGATGCCCTGCTTGCGCAGGCGCAGCAGCGCCTGGAAGCCGACTGGAAACAGGCCGGCGGTCTTGCGCCGGAAACAAGGGCAGATCACGCGCGAGAGCGCAAGTCGATCGCGACGATCCTGGCGCGGCGCGAGTACCAGGGCGTGAGCGAAACTTCCGCCTGGGAGCGCTTCCAGGAGTGGCTGGAGAATCTTCTCGCCAGGATATTCGGCCGCCTGATCGCCTTTGGCGCCCGTTCTCCGTGGATTGCGTTTACCCTGCGTGTACTGCTGATCGGCGTGCTGTGCGTCGCGCTGGTGTGGGTTCTTATCCGGCTGGAGCGCCGCGCCCGCGCGCGCCTTGTTCCCGACGCGCAGCCCGCTGCCGGTGCGCCCTCGGCGCGCGAGTGGCAGTTGTGGTTCCAGGATGCGCAGCGCATGGCCGCGCAGGGCCAGTGGCGCGAGGCGATTCATTTTCTTTACTGGGCTGCGATCTCGCGGCTTGAATCGAAACGGATGTGGCCTGCGGACCGCGCGCGCACGCCGCGCGAGTATCTCAGCCTGTTTCCAGCGGCCGATTCGCGCAGGGAAAACCTGACGGCGCTGACGCGCAGCTTTGAGAAGACGTGGTACGGCGGGCGCGAGGCCGCCGCATCCGATTTTGCCGCAGCGCTGCAGAGGGCTGCGGGGTTGGGGGTGGAATGAACCTCTTTGCCTCGCTCGACGCGAAAGACCGTAAGCTGATGCTCATCTGCCTGGCCGCGGTCGTGATGCTTGCCGTGCTCACCGCGGTCTTTGCGCGCAACCAGAACAACGACGACAATCCGCTGCCGAGCAGCTATCTGGCGGGCAGGCACGGCGCCCGCGCGGCCTACGAGATGCTGGAAGCCAGCGGCTATAGCGTGATGCGCTGGGAGCAGCCGCTGAGCGACCTGGCGGCGCAGGCCGATGCGCACACGGTGCTGATTCTTGCCGAACCGGTTCTCATCCAGGCGGAGGACTTCAAGGCGGTCAAAGATATCCTTGACCGCGGCGGCCGCGTGCTGGCAACCGGCATGTACGGCGGTCTGATTCTGCCTGACGGCGCCGTGCAGCCTCCAGATCGGTTCACCATGGCGGCCTGCGAGCTTACGCCGCAGGGGCTCGATCCGCTGACCGGCTCGGGCGAGGTGTGGATGGTGCCCGCGGCCGGCTGGAAGCTGAGCAGTCCGCGGTACCGCGTGCAATATGACTGCGGCGGGCAGCCGGCGGTGGTGGAGTACGACGTGGGCGCGGGACATGTGGTGTGGTGGGCCAGTTCCACGCCGCTCGAAAACGGATCGATCAATCGCGCGGGCAATCTCGATCTCTTTCTGAATTCGCTGGGCAGCCGCGAAGGCAGCCGGATCTACTGGGATGAATCTTTGCACGGTGAGGTGCACACGGACTGGTTTTACGCGCGGGGCACGGCGCTCAGCCTGCTGATTGCAGGACTGGCCGGACTGGGGTTGCTGACGATCTTCAGCTTCAGCCGGCGCAACGGACCGGTGCGCGATCTCCCTGCTGCCGAGCGTGCAACACCGGTAGAATTTCTTGAAGCGCTTGGCTCGCTCTATGCGAAGGCGGGAGCTTCAGCAACGGCCGTGGCGCTGGCCTATAGCCGATTCCGGCAACGCGTGAGCGACTTGTGCGGATTGCGCGGCAAGCAGATGAGCGCAGCAGAGCTTGGTGCGATTCTGCGGCACAGGTTTCCACAGGCGAGTGCAGATCTGGAGACCGATCTTGCCGCGGGCGAAGAGGCTGCGTGGGACGATTCACTCAATCCCAGGCGTGCGCTGGCGCTGGTGCAGGCGCTCAGCCGCCACGATGAGGCATTGCAGGCAATGGCCCGCGCCGGCGGTGCAGACAGGTAAGCATACGCAGCATCGGTCAGCGGAGCATGTTCGGCGAATTGAAATAGAGTTCGACGTGAGGGAGTCTGGATGAGCGAAGAAAATTCTATGGAGCCCATGACCGGGACACAAAGTGAGCTGGCGCCGGGCCTGAAGGCCACGCGGCAATTGCTGCAGCAGGCGCGCGCTGAACTGGGACGCGTGATCGTCGGACAGGATGAAGCGATTGGCGAAGTGCTGGTGGCGGTGCTGGCGCAGGGTCATGCGCTGCTTGAAGGCGTGCCCGGCATTGCCAAAACGCTCATCGTGAAGTCGGCCGGGCGGCTGCTGGGGCTCGGATTCCAGCGCGTGCAGGCCACGCCCGACCTGATGCCCGCCGACATCCTGGGCACGACGATCTTCAAGCCCGGCAAGGACGAGTTCACGTTTCACATGGGCCCGGTGTTTACCGACCTGCTGCTGGTGGACGAGGTCAATCGCATGCCGCCGCGCACGCAGGCGGCGCTGCTGGAGTGCATGGAAGAGCGGCAGGTGACCAGTGATGGCGTCCGCCGCCCGCTGCCCGCGTGGTTCACGGTCTTCGCCACGCAGAACCCCATCGACTTCGAAGGCACGTATCCGCTGCCCGAGGCGCAACTGGACCGCTTTCTGCTCAAAGTGAGGGTGGGTTATCCCAGCCAGGCGGAAGAGCGCGCCATGCTCGAGCGGCATCACGGATCGAGCAGCGCAGGGCTGCTGGAAGACGCGGCCATCGAGCCTGTGTCCGCCGGGCTGCTGGGCCGCGCGCGCGAGGAAGTGCGCGCGGTGCGCGTCGAAGGTGGTCTCTACGATTACATTCTTGAAGTTGCGCGGCGCACGCGCGAGTGGCCATTGCTGGCGCTGGGCGCCAGCCCGCGCGCCGCCATCAGTCTGCTGCGCGTGGCGCAGGTGTTTGCGGCGTTCGAAGACCGCGACTACCTGGTTCCGGACGATGTGAAGCGAGCCGCACTGCCCGTGCTGCGCCATCGCGTGCTGCTCAAGCCGGAGGCGGAGCTGGAAGGCTTCGATGCCGACCGGATTCTGAAGGACGTGCTGGCTGCGGTTGCGGTGCCGCGCGGATGAGTGGCGCATCGTTCCATCCCGGGACAGTGCGCACGAGCTGTAAACCACGCGGGCGGCTGGCTTTTGGACTTACGCCGCGGGCGATTGTGCTGCTGGCCGTGGGCCTGCTGCTGGCTCTGCCGGGATTCTTCAGCGACCGGCTGAGCATGGGCATGTGGATATGGGATCTGCTGGTCCTGATTGCCATCGTGCTCGATGGCCTGCGCCTGCCGGCTCCAGGTTCAATCGCAGCCGAGCGCTTCTGGAGCAACGCTCCCGCGCTCGACAGCGAAACCGAGATCGAGCTTGCGGTTGAGCAGAGCAGCGGTACAGTTCTCGAGTGCCGGCTGGTGGATGACCTGCCCCTGGCGCTGGTGGCGACACCGGCCACGCACGTGCTGCGCGCTTTTCCGCGCGTGCGCGCAGCGCTTCGCTACCGGATTGAGCCGCGCGAGCGCGGCGATGCACGCACCGGCGCAGTCTATGTGCGCTACCGCTCGGGAGTCGGGCTGGTGGAGCGCTGGGCCGTTGCGCCACTCGAGCAAACGGTGCGCGTGTATCCCACTTTGCGCCAGGGCGAGGAGCAGGAGATCTTCTTGGCCCGCGCACGACAGATCGATCTGCAACTGCGCCAGGTGAGGCAACGCGGCCTGGGCCGCGACTTTGAAAGCCTGCGCGAATATCTTGAGGGCGATGACCTGCGCGACGTGTGCTGGACGGCGACAGCGCGGCGCGGCCAGCTCATCACCCGCCGCTACCAGACCGAGCGCAGCCAGCCGGTGTGGATTGTGCTCGACGCCGGAAGGCTGCTGCAGGCGCGGATCATAAGCGGCGCAAGCGGCGCGCCTGCAGGCGCGGAGCTGCGAAGAAGCCATTCGAAGCTCGACCACGCCTGTTCAACGGCAGTGGCTCTCGCGCAGTTGGCGCTGTTTTCAGGCGACCGCGTGGGGCTGCTCGTCTACGGGCAGAGTGTGCAGCAGCGCGTGCTGCCAGGACGCGGTGGGGCGCATCTGCGACAGATCGTGGAGGCGCTTGCGCAGGCCCGCGCTGAAGCGAGCGAAGCCGACCACCTGCACGCCACGGCCGTGCTGAACCGCTACCAGCCGCGCAGGGCGCTGATCCTCTGGATTACAGATCTGCCCGATACGGCGATGCGGCCCGAGGTTGTGGACGGCGCGATGCAGTTGCTGCATCGACACGTGCTGCTCTTCGTGGCCATGGCCCAGCCGGATGTGGAGGCGATTGCCGGTACGCGGCCGAAGAACGTGGAGCAGATGTTTCGTGTCTCGGCTGCGCAGGAGCTGACCGGCAGGCGGGAGATGCTGCTGGCGCGGCTGCGCGAGCAGGGCGCGCTCACGCTTGATCTCGATCCCGGAGAGCTGACTTCCGCTGTGCTGAATCAATACCTGAGAGTGAAAGAACGGGCGATGGTCTAGGGCGAGCTTGTGTTTTTATTGAGCGGTTTGCCTGGCGGGGAGTGGGCGAAAGAGCCAGAGCAGCAGCAGCGAGAACAGCATCCCTCCCACCGTAAACTTGAGCCAGACAGGCGCAGCCGAGGGCGAAAAAAAACCTTCAAGCGAGCCGGCAATCACCAGCAGTGGGATGATGCCGCCGATGAGCCGCGCCGCCTCCACGCCGGATGTAGCGACGGAGTCGCGCCAGCGATAAAGGCCGGGAAACAGCACTCCATGGGCCAGCCGGAAACCGGCCGCTCCGGAGAGGATGATCGAGGGCAGCTCGAGCGAGCCGTGCGGCGCCACGAAGCTCCAGAGGTCGAGGGACATTCCGTGCTGCTGGCAGGCGACGCCGATGACGCCGAGCAGCAATCCATTCAGAAACATGGAGTAGAGCGGGCCAATGCCGAAGACGACCCCGCCGGCGAAGGCGACAAAACAGACCGAGAGATTGTGGGTCATGATCCAACTGCTGGCCGCTGGAGCAACGGCCACCACGGATTTCGTCCACATCTCGTGCCGCTCGATGGTGGCCACCATCTGCGGCCCCAGCATGTGGCGCATGAACTGTGGCCGGGCCAGCGTGACCACCGTGCCGAAGGCTGCGCCGCCGAGCGTGACCACCAGGGCGAGCAGCGCATACGCCATGTTGCGCTGGAAGACGGCTGGATATTCGTCGCGCATATAGCGGAAAAGCTGGAGAAAGCTGGTTCTGCGGGTGGAATAGATGATATGGTGGGCGCGAGCCAGTAACTGATTCACGTGGTCGGTGTACGTGCGCGCCGAGGGGTCCTGGCGCAGGGTGGACAGGTCGCTGGCCACCTGGCGGTAAAGCAGGGCCGTCTCTTCAAGCTCGGCGCGGGTAAGTGTGCGCAACCCGGTCGAGTCGGCCTGCGCGAGCAGCGAGCCAAGCCGCTCCCAGTAGGGACGGCGCTTATGCAGCCACTGGTTGGAAACAAGGATGCCCATGAACCCGATTGGAG
Source organism: Acidobacteriaceae bacterium (assembly GCA_030038195.1). Lineage (GTDB taxonomy): Bacteria > Acidobacteriota > Terriglobia > Terriglobales > Acidobacteriaceae > Telmatobacter. The sequence continues at coordinate 20,230 of JASHPJ010000005.1, read as the reverse complement.
ACCAGCTTAACATCGATACACCGGAACTGGTTTCGATTGAGATGCCGATTGCCGGAATCGGCAGCCGCTTCATCGCCATCCTGATCGATACGCTCATCTGGGTCGCGGCCATGGTCGTCGTTGTGATCCTGGCGGCCATCCTTCTTCCGGCAGTTCATTTCGCGGGCCATGTTTCAGAAAACTGGGTTGCCGGCGTCGTCATTCTGATCCTGTTCCTGCTGCAGTGGGGCTATTTCGCGCTCTTCGAGGCCTTCAACAATGGCCGCACGCCGGGCAAACGCGTGGCCAATATCCATGTGATCCATCGCTCGGGGCGCGCCATCAGCTTTGTCGAGGCGCTGGCGCGCAACCTGGTGCGCTTTGTGGATTATCTGCCCAGCTTTTATACCGTGGGCGTCATCGCCATCTTTCTGAGCAAACAGAGCCAGCGGCTGGGCGACATGGTGGCTGGAACGCTGGTGGTGCGCGACCGCGCAATCGAGTCGCCGCACTGGGGCGAGCTGGGCTCGCGCACCATTACTGCGCCGTCCTTTGCATCTGCTCTGCCGCCGGCGCCGCATCTCAGCGTTCATTTGCCAGCTTCAAACGTAGCCCGGCTTACGGCGGCCGATCTCGAGGTTCTCGAAGGCTTCTTTGCGCGCAGGCTCGATATGGACCTGACCACCCGCGCCGCACTCGCTGCGCGGATGGCGTCGGCGCTTTGCTCGAAGTCGGGGCTCGAGATTCCCACCGGGATCAGCGTGGAGACCTTTCTTGAAGCAGTCGCGCACCAGATCAGAGAAGTGGCGCGCGCCGGCCGCCAGCCGCCGCTTGCCGGATTTTGAGCCGGCGTGTCCCGGAGTAATCTGGCCCGGCCGTTGCGCGCCGGTCCGCGCTGGTTGGGGAGCATTTTTCAGCCATACGTGCGTAGTGCGGCAGCACGAACAAGGACGGCGCTCACCCGCGGAATCTCGATGGTTGCGCCGTGCAGACGCTCCGCGTGCCGGGCCTTCCATTTTCCCGACGCATCCACTGCGCTGCCGCCAAGCGTCACACCGCTTTTGCTTTCGGGCGAAGGCGCCAGAAGGCGCAGAACATGGGCGCGATCCATGCCAAGCTCTGCGAGCGAAACCTGCGTATCCTTCACGCGGTCGGTATTCACGATTACGACGCTGCCGGCCCTGCCATCCGCGCCCAGCACGTATGCCGCCAGCGTGTCGATCGCGCTGCCGGCTTCAAGGGGCAGCAACTGGCGGCATCCCGCGAAGGCCTCGGCGAAGGCAAGCATGCCATAGTAAGGCACGCCGGCGGAGTTCACGCCTTTGCCGTCGTCCTGAACCGGAGAGTAGGAGCTTACGAATCCGAGCTGATTGACGCCGGTTTCCATGTTGACGCCGGAGCAGCCGTACTGCGCCAGCAGGAGCATGGTGTTGAGCGTCCATAGCGCGCCGACGAATGTATCGCTCACTCCGGGCCGGCCTCCGCCGGAGAACGAGTTGATCTCGCACATGCGCCATGGAATACCGCTCTGCTTCGAGGCGGCCTGCAGGCGAGTAAGAATGCCTTTCAAGCGCGGGTCGGGAAGCAGCAGTTGGTCGGCGCTGCCGCGCTGCTGGCCGTTGCGATAGTAGTGCGTGGTAAGCAACTGCACGCCGCCGTTTGCGTCCTGCGCCATTTGCTCCACCCAGTCCACAGCCGAGGCCGTGTCGGGCGCTGCAAAGCGAATGCCTGGAACAGCCCCCGCGATTGCCGCGCGCCACGCGCCGTACTCCCTGCGATAGGCGGCGTAATCGTAAGCAGGCGAGCGGAACGGCTGACCCTTTCCGTAGGTGTCCACCTCGTTGCCGATCTCGAGGGCGAGCAGCCGGCGGCCGAGAGTTTCGTAGACAGCACGCGCTTCCTGCACGGCCTCATCCTCGGTGTCCTGCGCGAAGTTGACGCTCCAGATAGCGGTCCAGCCGGTTTTTTCAAGGAATGCGGCAAACTGCTTGAGGCTTGCGCGTGTAATTACAGTATTCTGCCGGTCGGCCCTTGCAATTCCGTCAGGAAGATAGTGCGTGTAATTTGCAACGATGCCGCCAACCCGCAGCACGCCCTTCGGTCCCAGTCCCTTGATCAGCTCGGCGTAGCGAGGGTTTGCGGGGCTGAGCAGCCCTGGAGTCGCAACAGACGACATCTCGTAGCCCAGGCCGATGAAATCAGCCGGAATCTCGACCGGCTCAGCCCTGGCAAGTCTGAGCGTGAGCGTTGCCTGCGTTTCCGCCGGGCAGATTGCACTGCGGCCGGCCGCAAGAGCTGCAGAAGTCTGCAGAGTCTTCTTGAGAAATGCGCGACGCGTCAGCACGGCCGGCTCCTGCAGACGCGCGCAGTCCCGATGAGCGTGCGAAAAAGCAATGTTGCAATGGATCCAAACTCCAGCGTGCGGGCCTCGGTGGCGGGCATGACCGGCAACCGGCGCGTTGCATGGCTGGCTGCGTTCTTCATAATCGACTTTCTCCTCAAAGATCGGCCTTACGGTGGCCGCACATCCGGGACGCGGCCCAAAATGGTCATTTTGCTATGGGTTCGACCTGCGCAGGAAGCTGGAGTTCTGCTTTTCCAGAGAAGGCAAGGACGAGGGTGTTGCAATCACGGTGGCTTCGCCTTTCGACGCAGTGGGAAGCAGGAACGCTCCCCACCACTCGCAAAGGAAGAGAGTTTGCGCCTTGTGAAATTCCGCTCAAGCCTGTCGACGCTGGGGGGAATGAGTTCTGTCGGAATTTCAGTTTCGCGCCAGTATAACTCCAGGTGCCAGCTTCAGATTTGCTCAATTCCGCATCGATTGGCCTGTGCGCTCGCGACTGTTTGGGCAGCCCGACCCCGCTCCAATGTGGCAACCTAGATACTTGGAGGAACTTTTTTACCATGCCTGTCGAGAGCCTGTCTGCTGCCAACCAAGACCTTCACGCGTGGGATGCCGGCGGCGCCGTCTCAGCCGAAGCGCTTGCCGCCTGGGTAAGCGCTCGTCTGGCCGCGCACCAGGAGGCGCTGGCGCGGCTGCTGGTCGTGGAAGGCCCGCGCACGCCTGAGAATTCTCTCATCTACTACGACGCAGCTATCGAGCAGTTGAATCTGGCTGGCTCACAGGCCGGCGTGCTCAACTCCGTTGCCGCGGACAAGGCCGTGCGCGACCAGGCTCAGCTCGACGCGCAGCGCGTGGCTGTCGCGGGCAGCGCGCTCAGTCTCAACCGCGCGGTGTACGAGGCGCTGGCGGCCATCCAGCTTGAAGGCGCAAGCCCGGCGACGAGACATTTTGTCGAGCGCACGCTGCTGAGCTATCGGCTGGCCGGCGTGGACAAGGACCAGGCCACGCGCGACCGCCTGCAGGCGCTGCATGAAAAAGCGACAAGGCTCTCGCTCGAGTTCAGCCGCAACATCCAGGAAGGCGGCAAAACGATCCAAGCGGCGAGCGGCGAGCTGGACGGCCTGCCCGCCGATTACCTGGCGCGGCATCCGCTCGACGAAAAAGGCAACGTGGTCATCTCCACCGATCCGCCGGACATGCAGCCGGTGATGACCTTCGCTTCCAACGCTGCGCTGCGCGAGCGCATGTTTCTTGCGTACAACACCCGCGCTTACCCGGTGAACCAGCAGATTCTGCTCGATCTGCTGGCCACGCGACAGGAGATCGCCTCGGTGCTTGGCTTCCGCAGTTGGGCTGACCTGGCCACGGCCGACCAGATGATGGGCTCGGCCGTCAACGTGCGCGCATTTCTGGCCAAGCTGAATGACGCCAGCCGGGATGGTGCGCAACACGAGCACAAGCTGGTGCTCGAATTTGTCCGCGAGCGGCAGCCCGGTCTCCAGGCGATTGACATCACCAGCCGCGGCTACTGGTATGAGCAGTTCCGCCGCGCTGCTTTCGACTTCGATTCGCAGTCCGTGCGGCCGTACTTCCCCTATGCGCAGGTCGAAGCCGGCGTGCTTGAAACCGCCGCGCGCCTCTTCAAGGTCGAGTTCAAGCGCTCATCGGCATCGGCGTGGCACGAGTCGGTTTCTGTCTTCGACGTCTTCGACGGCGGCAAGCATGTGGGCCGCTTTTATCTCGACATGCATCCACGCGAGGGCAAGGACAAGTGGTTCTCTGCGGCTCCGGTCGTCACCGGCGTGCGCGGACGCGCGCTGCCCGAGGCCGCACTCATCTGCAACTTCCCCGGCGGCGAAAAGGGCGATCCGGGCCTGCTGCAATACTCCGATGTCGTCACCTACTTCCACGAGTTCGGCCACCTGATGCACGCGATCCTCGGCGGCCAGACTGAGTGGGCTGGGCTCTCGGGTTTTGCCACGGAAGGCGATTTTATCGAAGTGCCCTCGCAGATGCTCGAAGAGTTCTTCCGCGACGAAAAGCTGCTGCAGGCTTTTGCGAAACACCATGAGACGGGTGAAACACTCCCATCCGAGACCATCAAGAAGATGAAGCGCGCCGGCTCCTTCGGCCGCGCGGACTGGGTGCGTTCGCAGCTTTACTACACCACGCTCTCACTCGACCTTCACGACCAGGACCCGGCCGGCATCGATCTCGACGCAATCACGAAGTCACTCTACCAGTCGCTGCAGCCATGGACGTGGCTCGATGGCAACCGCATGTACGCGAGCTTCGGCCATCTCACCGGCTACTCGTCGAACTACTACACCTACGCCTTCGACAAGGTGATCGCGCTGGACTTTTTCGCGCAGTTCGATCCCGCCGATCTGCTGGGCTGTGACGCCGGCGAGCGCTATCGCAAGACGGTGCTGGAGCAGGGTGGCTCCAAACCCGGCCGCGAGATGGTGCGCGACTTCCTGGGCCGCGACGAGGAGTTCGAGGCGTTCTCCAAGTGGCTCAACGAAGAGTTCGAGAGCGAGCTGATCGGAGCCTGATGATGAACTCCGCGGACTTCCGCCGCATTGCGCTGAGCCTTGAAGGCGCTGAGGAAGGCTCACACATGGGCGCGGCGGACTTCCGCGTGGGTGGCCACATCTTCGCCACGCTGGCCGCGGTGCAAGAAGGCTACGGCAATCTCATGATCACGCCCGAGCTGCAGGCTGCGTTTATCGCTGACCGTCCCGACCTCTTTCTGCCTATCCACGGTGGCTGGGGCCGCATGGGCATGACCCACATCCGCCTGGCCGTTGCCGACGAAGACTCGCTGCGCGGCGCGCTGCATACGGCGTGGAAGCTGCGTGCCGAAAAGAATCAAAAGGCCAGCAGAAAAACAGCGAGTCCCACCAAGCGCAAATCCGCCGTCGCAGGGCGTCCCGGAGGGACGAAAGGAAAATAGCCCAGGGCAAAGCCCTAGGAAAGCGTGCGTATTGCATGATGCAGCCCCGTAGGGGCGGTGCGAATCGCCGGCAAAAATTTCGTTCCCATTTGCGCCAACAAACAACGCCTTCCGCACCTGCATGAATCAACTCCGCCCCATCGATCCGCTATCATAATCCGCGATGGCTTATACTTCTCAGCTTCACGGCAAGTGGGCGCTGGTGACAGGCGCAAGCTCGGGTATTGGCGCAGCGCTGGCGCGCGAGCTTGCCGACCGCGGCGCAAAGCTGATTCTCACCGCCCGCCGCCGCGACCGGCTTGAGGCGCTGGGGCAGGAACTGGCCGCGCAGGGAACCGAGATGCGCATCATCATCGCCGACCTGAACGATCCCGTGGCTCCGCACCAGATTTATCGCGTCACCGAGCGCGCCGGCCTCGAAGTCGAGATTCTCGTCAACAACGCCGGTCTGGGCCAGTACGGTTTCTTTCACGCGAGCGAGATTGAGCAGGAGATGAACCAGGTGCGCGTCAACTGCGACGCCGTGGTGCAGCTCTCGCGCCTGTTTGTGCCGCGCATGGTGGAGCGCCGCCGCGGCTGGGTGCTGATAGTCGCATCCACGGCGAGCTTTCAGCCGATGCCCTACATTACCACCTACGCAGCCACCAAGGCTTTCGACCGCTTTTTTGCGCTGGGACTGGCTGAAGAGGTTGCGCAGTACGACGTGAAGGTGACAGCGCTCTGCCCTGGGCCAACCGAGAGCGAGTTCTTCGACGTGGCCGGGGCCGGCGTCTTGAGGCAGCGTGGCGTGCAGCCGGCCGGGGAGGTGGCGCGGCTGGCCATCGATGCGCTGGAGCGCGGGAAGCGCACTCTCGTTCCCAGCTTCCGCGGCTGGCTCGGAGCACAATTGGTGCGTCTTCTCCCCACATCGTTCGTCACCCGCGAGATTGCCAAACGGACAGGGCCCAAGAAGGCTCCGCCGACGCCGCGCCTGGAAGAGAAGAAATAAAGAACCATTCTGCTTCTCTGAAAACTTGCGCATTCGCAGCCGCTGCGAGGAGAATGGCGTGCGAAAGGAAACTGGTCCATGTCCGTGCGCCAACTGACTCAAGTTGTCTCCGTCCTTGCGGTGTGCGCCGCCGTTGCAGCGTTCTCTCAAAATCCCGAGCAGGCTGAGCACAAGACCACGTCGGGGCCCGGTCCTTACGGCGTTATGCAGGCCACGTTTTTCGTGCATCGCCTGGGCACCGATCACGCCGAAGGCATTACCACGCTGGACATGAACGGCGACGGCTATCCTGACCTGCTGAGCGGTGCCTACTGGTATGAGAATCCCGGCCCCAAAGGCGGAACGTGGGTGCGCCACCAGTATCGTCAGGCCGGCACGCTGAGCGAGTTCGTCTCCGACTGCGGTGAGTGGACCATCGACGTGAACCACGATGGCTATCCCGACGTGGTGACAGCCGGCTGGATGACCAACGGCATCTTCTGGTACGAGAATCCCGGCAAGCCCGCTGCGGCAGGCAAACCGGGCGCCGAGTGGAAGAGGCACTTCATCACCGACAGCTATGACACGGAAGGTGGCGTCGAGGCCGACATCAACGGCGACGGCCAGCCCGATCTTGTCTTTGCCCATTATGGCCACATGGGCGTGCTCTGGATCGATTTCTCCGGTCCCGAGCCCAAAGTGCATCACGTAGGCGGGCGCGCACAGGACGGCCACGGCACTGGCGTTGCCGACGTGGACGGCGACGGCAAAATGGACATCCTCACGCCCAACGGCTGGTTCCGGCAGATCGACGCCGATAAAGACCAGTGGGAGTGGCACGGCGACTGGCAGATGGGCGACGCCGGTTTTCCAATTATCGGCTACGATGTGAACAAAGACGGCAAGACGGACATCATCTACGGCCATGGCCACAGCTATGGCCTCTATTGGCTTGAACAACAAGGGGATGGGGCAGACCGTCACTGGGTCAGGCACACCATCGACGAGTCCTACTCGCAGATTCATGCGCTCAAGCTCGCAGACATCGATGGCGATGGCCAGATGGAGCTGATTGCCGGCAAGCGCTACCGCGGCCACTCGGGCCACGACCCCGGCTCGTACGATCCGCTGGTGATCTATTACTACAAGATTGATCGCAAAACCGGCACGTTCACCCGCTACCCGATTAGCGTGAACGGCACGGCTGGCGCAGGAACGCAGTTTGTGGTCGCCGATCTCGATGGCGACGGCGACCTGGACATTGCCACCGCAGGCAAAACCGGCGTGCATTTCTTCGAGAACCTGAAGATTAACCTGGTACCCAAAGAGCAGCGGGAAAAGGAGATTTTGCTGGACACTCATTGGCCATTCCCCGGTGAAGGACCGGTGGTGCAGCAGGAAGACGAGCCGAAGAAGTAGCGGACCAGAGTCCACTGCGCGGGGTTGACATCGCCCGAGGTCGCGAACCAGACGCAGAGCCGGTTCCCGGTAGGCGATCCGGACCGTTTCATGAAGGGAATGAGGATATTGCCGCTTCGATAACCTCCCGAACGCAGAGTTGTCATCCTGCAAATGGGGCATGCCGTTGCTGCGGTGGTGGGATTCCCACCGCGGCGGCTTTTGTGGAAAAGATTTCGCGCGTGTGAGCGGCGGAAGAGCAACCTTTTTCCGATTTGGGCATCTGAATAGGTAATTAGCAGAGGCTTCCCCAATACGTCCCACCCAAGAAAGGTATCAACTCCTTTTTGAGGGTCCACTTGTGGACCTCTTCCCAATCACCCCCCTGGATTCCCTCCTTGAATCGCCTCTCGAAAGGGCCTACCGGAAGGTAGGCCCATTTCATTTGGCGCTGCCGAGCGGCGTCGCGGCCTCATTCTACCCGGATCGCTTTGGGCACGGCGGGCCGGTAAAATCGAGAATGTGACGTCGTCCTCATCCAGCGCCAAACGGCCACTTGCGGCCAATCTTCATGACCTCGACGCTCTTTTCTCGCAGGCCGGACTGGTGCGCAGTCTGCGTGGGAGATCCACCGTGCATTACCGTCCTGCGCGGCTTGATCGTGCCGCCTCCAACGAGTTGTCGCGCAGGGCGTCTACGCCGCGGATTGCGGCGAACGGGGTTGGCTGGCTGCCGGTTCCAGGCTGGGAGCTTTCCTGGCTGTGGAGTGGGTTCAGCACCCGGATGGGCGGTGTGAGCCGCGCCTACTGCGCAGACGACGTACAGGGCGAGTTGAATCTGGGGTTTACGGCGCACGACAACCGCGAAGCCGTGGCGGCCAACCGCAGGCTGCTGGTAGAGGCGGTGACCGGAGATGCATCCACGCCGCTGGTGACGGTGCAGCAGTTCCACTCGAACCTGGTGGTGCGCGTGACGGCCGCAGACGCACAGCGCGAACGCCCATGGAAGGCTGATGGCGTCATCACAAACAACCCAGGGCTGCTGCTGGCGGCGCTGACAGCCGACTGCATTCCCGTGCTGGTGGCCGACCGCAAACGCAGGGCGGTGGGAGCCTTTCATGCCGGCTGGCGCGGAACGATGAAGCGCATCGTCGAGAACGGCGTGGGCCGTATGCGGCTCGAATTTGGCTCGCGGCCCGAGGACCTTGTGGCCGCGATCGGTCCCGGAATCGGCCAGTGTTGTTATGCCGTTGGCGAAGAGGTGTTCTCGGAGTTCGAATCGCAGTTCACTTACGGCCACGAACTGTTTCGCGAGGTCTACGACTCGGACGTGATGCGGACGAAGTACCCGATGCTGTTCCTCACCCGGCGCGCGCCGGGTCACTCGCTCATCGCTCCCAGCCTGCACGTAGATCTGATCGAAGCCAATCGCCGGCAATTGATGGCGGCCGGAGTTGCCGAAAGGGCGATTCAGATCGTGGGTGGGTGCACGCAATGCCAGCCAAAACTGTTTTACTCGCATCGCGGCTCGCGCGGCCATGCGGGCAGAATGATGGCGGTAATTGGCCTGCGAGGCCTATGACAATCGCCTTATGCACTGGCTGCTAAGGCAACGGCCGGTTTCCTGCTGATCCTGCGGGCTGGTCAGGAAGCGCTGGAGGCTTCGCCGGGATTGACCAGATCGCGCAACTCCTTGGAAGGCTTGAAGTAAGGAACTTTCTTGGCAGGGACTTCCACGCGCTCGCCGGTCTTGGGATTGCGCCCGATGCGTGGATTGCGCTGGCGAATGCGGAACGAGCCGAATCCGCGAATCTCGATCTTGTCTCCGCTCTGCAGGGCGCCAATGACGGAGCCGAAGATGGTTTCTACGATCACTTCGCCGTCGCGGCGGGTCAGGTCGCCTAATGCGGTTACCTTCTCCACCAGGTCTGCCTTTGTCATGTTCGAAAGACCTCCCCTCTCAGCATAAAGGGATTCTGCCTGCGAAGAGCAGAAAAAAGCAAGTCCCTGTGCAAATTAGCCTTTAGAGATCAGCGATTTGGCAGGAGAGCGCGGCTCCAGGCCCGCAACCGTCCGGTACGGTATCATGTGCTGAGGCCAATCCTGCGCGGCGACTTCCTTAATGGCGCTGCCGGGGAGAGGGCTGCACGTATTGGCGTTTTCAAGATGCCCTATCCGAAGTACAGTATCGTGATTCCGGCCTACAATGAGCGCGCGCGGATTCCCGCCACGCTCAAGTCGGTAGTGGAGTGCATCCGCAGCAGCGGATGGTCAGCCGAGATCATCGTCGTAGACGACGGCTCGCGCGACGCGACAGCCCAGGTGGTGCGCGCTTTTGCCGTTGGCGCGCCCGAAGTTCGGCTGATCCAGAATCCGGGCAACCACGGCAAGGGCTACAGCGTGCGCAACGGCCTGCTGCAGGCACTGGGCGAGATTGTAATGTTCACGGATGCCGATCTCTCTGCGCCCATTGAAGAAGCTGAGCGGCTGTTCGCCGCCATTGCCGGCGGCGCAGACATTGCCATTGGTTCCCGCTGGCTGGAGCGCACCCGGCAGACGATCCGCCAGCCGCTTTACCGGCAGTTTTTCGGCCGTTGTTTTAACGCCGTGACGCGCATGGTCATGGGCCTGCCTTTCGCCGACACCCAATGCGGCTTCAAGGCCTTCACCCGCGACGCGGCGCAGACCGTCTTTCAACTCCAGACCATCGAGCGCTGGGGTTTCGACCCGGAGATACTGTTCATCGCGCTCAAGCGCGGCTACCGCATTGAAGAGGTGCCGGTAAGCTGGGCCCACGACGAGCGCAGCCGCATCAGCTATCTCAAAGACGGCATGCGCATGCTTGAGGACATCGCCATCGTCCGCTGGAATGCGCTACTTGGCCGCTACGGTAAAGATGTGCAGCACATCCATCGGCCGCGCCTGGCAAAGTAGCGGTGATTTTCGCTCTCCCGTTCCGCTTTCTGAGACTTATCCGCGCCGCCGTCCGTCCTTCCTCACAGGTTCCGGCTTTTTCTTTGCAGGTTCAGTGCGGAACTGACTTTCAAGACAGGAGCTTCGCAACATGATGCGCAAACTAGGACTGGCCGCGCTGTTTCTGGCGCTCGGCTCGCTGACGGCGATGGCCGCAGACTTCAACGGCAAATGGACCGCGCAGGTGCAGGGCCGCAATGGTGTGCAGACCCTTACCTTTGACTTCCACGTGGACGGCACGACCCTTACCGGCAAGATCACCACACCGCGCGGCGAAACCGATATCACCGACGGCAAGGTCGATGGCGACAACATTTCTTTTACGCAGAAGCTGAGCTTCAACGGCAACGATTTCACCATCAGCTACACGGGCAAGGCCGACGGCGATACGATCAAGTTCACGCGCCAGGCTGGCGACCGCCCTCCTGTGGAGTTCACAGCCAAGCGCGGCGATGCGTCTCCTCAGCAATGATCTTCGCCCAGTGCAGGGAAGTAGCGCCGACCTCCCGGTTGGCTGTACCGGTGGCGTTCCCGTCACCGGCTTCTCCAGGCCGATTACCGCGCACATCATTCTGCACAACTCTAGCCCACGCTCATTAGGTAAAATTGCTGAATCTTTGATAAACTGGAGATTCTGAGTTCAATTGCAGGAAACGACAATGTCTATTCATCCAGTCATGCAGCGCCTGGCTGAGAAGCTCAAGCGCACCGATCTGCCGGCCTTTGTGCCCGGCGACCAGATTCGCGTCCAGGTGAAGATCAAGGAAGGCGACAAGGAACGCCTCCAGGCCTTTGAGGGTCTGGTGATCGCCGTCAACAACGGACCGCAGGGCACATTCACCGTGCGCAAAATGAGCTTTGGCCAGGGCGTGGAGCGCATCTTCCCTTTCAACTCCAAGGTCATCGACAAGATCGAGAAGGTCCGCAGCTACAAGGTGCGGCGGTCGAAGCTGTTTTACATCCGTGGCCTGCGCGGCAAAGCTGCACGCCTCAAGGAGATCGACCGCGAGACCGGCAAGGTGCGCGCGTAGATCACGCCCGTTTTTCAACAGAACCCCCGGCTGCATGGCTGGGGGTTTTGCTTTGTGGCTGCGGCCCAGATTTTATACTGATCTCATGGGCAACGAACCCGTCTGCGGCTGGAAGCACGAAAACGCCGCCCGCCGCCGTGGTGCGTTGCGCATCGCCGGACTGGACGAGGTAGGCCGCGGCCCCATGTTCGGGCCGGTTGTCGCAGCTGCCGTCATTCTTCCCAAAGACTGCCCCCTGCAAGGGCTCACCGACTCGAAAAAACTTTCGGAAAAAGTCCGTGAGCACTTTGACCGTGAGATCCGCCTGAGCGCCGTTGCCTGGTCCGTCGCCGTAGTCGATGTGGAAACCATCGACCGCATCAACATCCGCCAGGCGTCGCTGCTGGCCATGCGCCTGGCCGTGGAGCAGCTTGCTCTCCGTCCCGACTACCTGCTCATTGACGGCATCGACACCATCGACTGGCCCGGCCCGCAACAGGCAGTGGTGCAGGGCGACGCAACCAGCCTGTCCATCGCCGCAGCCAGCGTGCTGGCCAAGGTGCACCGCGACCGACTGCTTGTCGAACTCGATGGCCAGTATCCCGGCTACGGCCTTGCCCGGCACAAGGGCTACTGCTCGACCGAGCACCTGGCCGCGCTCAAGCGCCTGGGCCCCACGCCGCTGCACCGCAAAAGCTTCGCTCCCGTGGCGCAGACGGCGCTGCAATTCGAGTAGTGAGTCAAACCGCCATAGCGCGTGCCTTGCGCCTTTTCTCCATCCACGCCGTCGCCGGCCTCGCCAGCAGCAGCGCAAGCAGAACGAGCGTGCATGGGATCGGCGAAGGCACGCCGGTCTTCACCTTCCACCAGTAGTGAGCCATGGCGCAGAGCGATGCCGGATAGATGAGCATGTGCAGCCGGCTCCAGTGCCTGCCACCCATCTTGCGAATGGCCCAGTTCGTCGAGGTGAGAGCCAGCGGCAGCAGCAGCAGCCACGTGGCCATACCCATCAGGATGAACCGGCGCTTGGTCACATCGTCCAGCATTGCCGTGACGCTGAAGTTGCTGTAGAGTGCTACCCACGTGAGCATATGCAGCGTGCCGTAAAAGAAGACGAAGAGACCGACGAGCCGCCGGAACTTGATCAGCCAGGCCAGGTGCGTAGAAAGCCTGCGCACCGGCGAGATGGCCAGCGTGATGGCCAGTATCCATAACGCAGAGAGGCCCGTTGTGTTGGCAATCTCCGCCGTCGGGTCAGGGCCGAGGCTGTTGGTGAACGCGCCCCACAGCAGATTCGCGAGAGGGCCAAGGCAGGCAATCCAGACAAAAGCCTTGAGCAAAATGAGAGTTGAGCGTTTCATAGTTAGCGAGTTAGCAAGCTGGCAAGTTAGCAGGGACTTTGCTGAATTGAGTGAGCGCGAAGAACCAGCAGAAAAACTGATCTCTGACTCCTGTTTTAAAGGTACTTCCTCACCTCCATAGACACCCATCAAGCCGCGCTGATTACGGATGAAACGCCGCCGGGGCAATTTTGATGAACACAATACGGAGATACTGCTTACGAATTGTTCACGATGAACGGCCACTCACTCAACTGCTTTGCGCGCACAAGATAAATTGCCGTGCCCGCGGCGGCGATGCCAGCAGCCACCAGCAGTCCCCAGACGGCATGTGCGCGGTAGACGAGCAGAAAAACGAAGCCGGCCATGGCCGCCAGCGGCGGCAGCGGATAAAGTGGCATCCTGAACGGCCGCTCCAACTCCGGCCTGCGTATGCGCAGCCATATCACGCCCGCCTGCTGCAAAAAGAACTGCAGCAGGATGCGCGTGATCACCAGCATGGTGATGACCTGCGTGAGCGAGAAGAAACAGAAGCAGCAGGCCACCAGTCCCAGCGCCACCAGCGAGCGGTGCGGAATCCCATGCTTCGGATGCACGGCGGCGAGGAAGCGGAAGTAGTTGCCGTCGCGCGCCGCGGCGTAGGGCACGCGCGAGTAGCCCAGCAGCAGTGAAAAGACCGATGAAAACGCGGTCCATACAATGAGCGCGGCGATCAGGTAGCCCGCCCATTGTCCAAACGCCGATCGCGCAATGTCCGCCACAAGCTGCACGCGCAGCGCCGCCGACTCGGCAGCATGCGTCGCCGCATTGCGCAGCGAAGGCAGCGCCGCCAGGTTCATAGCAATGTAAAACGCCGAAACGAAAAGCACCGAAAGCAGGATTGCGCGCGGAATCGTCCGCTCGGGCCGGCGCACTTCACTACCCAGGAAGCAGATGTTGTAGTAGCCCCAGTAGTCGTAAGTGGTAATGAGCGTGGCCTGCGCCAGCCCGCCCAGCGCAACCGCGGTCGAAAGCGCAGGCGCTGCCGGAAGATGCCAGCCGCCGATTGCCGCCGCATGCGCAAAGCCGGACACGATGACGCCGATGAGCGCCGCAATTACGCCCACAAAAAGGACCCATGCCAGCCGCGTAATCGAGCTCAGGTTGCGGTAGAGCAATGCGGTGACCAGCAGGCAGGCCGCAGCCGCGGCAAAGTTTGCATAGTGCAGCGCCGGCAGCGTCGCGAAGGGCGCCGCGTCAAGCCCCGGCCAGAAGACGCCCAGGAAACCGGACAGTCCGATACACCCCGAAGCGATCGAGAGCGGCGCCGTAAAGCCCACCTGCCACACAAAAAGAAAACTCAGCCAGTTGCCCGGTCCGCCGGGGCCATAGATTTCGCGCAGAAAGGCATACGATCCGCCCGCGCGCGGAAACATGGCGCCCAACTCGGCCCACACCAGGCCGTCGGCTACCGCAATGGCTGCGCCCAGCACCCACGCCCACACCGATATCCGATAGCCCGCCGCAGCAATCACCAGCGGCAGCGTGATGAACGGCCCCACGCCGATCATCTCCAGCATGTTGAACAGCACAGCCGAGCGCAGGCCAATGCGGCGCTGGAGTTTTTCCGGATTTACAGATGCAGGCGGATGAATGGTCATGAGGCCAATGCGCTCACCGGATTGTACACTGGCGGAGACCATGTTCTTGCATCGGAACGCCTTCTCTGCCCTTATCGTGTGCGCAGCTCTTGCTGGCCTGTTCGCCGTTTCTGTCTCGCTCGCAGCGCAGGCCGCATCTTCTGCGCAGAGCGAGCTCGCATCCGTGCCTCTGCCCGCACCGGCGGCATGGGCGCTGCCCTTGCCGGAAGACCGCGGCCAGGCCGACCTGGAGCAGACCCTCAAGCGCCTCGGCACCACCGCCAGCGTGCTGTACATCGTTGCGCATCCCGACGATGAAGACGGCTCGCTGCTCACCTATCTGAGCCGCGGCCTGGGCGCGCGCGTCACGCTGCTCACGCTCACCCGCGGCGAAGGCGGCCAGAACGCAATGTCCGCCGAAGAAGACGACGCGCTGGGTCTCATCCGCACCAACGAGCTGCTTACCGCCGACCGCTATTACGGCGTCTCGCAGCTTTGGGGCACCGAAGCCGACTTTGGATTTTCCAAAACCCAGGAAGAGTCCTTCGCGCGCTGGGGCCATGACCGCGTGCTTTATGACGCGGTGCTCGCGGTGCGCAAGGTGCGTCCGCAGATCATCGTGGCCACCTTCGTGGGCGGCGTGAGCGACGGCCACGGCCAGCACCAGGTCTCCGGTGAAATCGCGCAGGAGGCATTCAAAGCCGCCGGCGATCCCAAGGTGTTTCCGGAGCAGTTGAAAGACGGCCTCACGCCCTGGCAGCCGCTCGCCGTCTATTCGCGCACGCCCTTTGCGCAGTTCACCAGTAGAGGCATCTTTGACTACGCCACCGGCAAGTGGACGCCGGCAAAGTTCCGCAACTACGTCACCGGCGAGATGACCGACAGGCTCTCGACCGACGCGTCGATTCCCGTTGGCACCTGGGATCCAATGCTGGGCCGCACCTACGTGCAGATCGCGCGCGAAGGATGGGGCATGCAGAAGTCGCAATATGGCGGCGCAAGCCCCGCGCTGAGCGGGCCCGACGACTCCGACTTTCACCTCTGGGCCACAATTCCCGCCGCGCAGGCCGCTGCCAGCGCTACCGCGGACGATGACAGCCTCTTCGACAACAAAAGGGTCCACATCGACACCAGCTTCGAAGGCCTTGCGCGCCTGGTGAGGGGAACTCCGCCCGCCTGGCTCGGCGATGGCCTGCATCAGATTCAGGCCGGCCTCACGGCATTCAAGAACGACTGCAAGGATATGGACGGCGAGACAGGCGCGCGCAGGCTCGTGCCCGTCTACAAGCAGACGCTCGATCTTTACGCCCGTGTCCAGTCCAGTAATCTCGACCCGCAGGCAAAAGCCGGGCTCGAATTCGAACTCGCCGCGAAGATCGGCGACTTTCAGCGCGCACTCGCGGACCTGCTTGGCCTTGATCTCATCGCCTTCACGACCCGGTCCGGCGGCGGCCAGAGCGGCGGCTCCGGGCGCGGCGGCACAGCCGACGAGACCCCGCGCAGCGTTTCGCCCGGGGAGTCCTTTGCCGTCCGTGCGCACGTTGCACAGGCCGGCCAAGCCGCCCGCGTCACCCGCATCTGGCTTGCCAGCAGCGACGGCTCTCCATGGAAAGTGGATGAGGCAAGCGAGGCAGGCGATACCGAAGCAGCTCCGTCGCGCGTAGTCGACAGACTCTTCCACATGCACGTGTCCGACGACGCGCAGCCCACCGCACCGTTTTTCACTCGCCCCTCTATCGAGCAGCCTTACTACGATACGCCCAATGACAAGCTGCGCATCGCATCCTTTGCGCCCTGGCCGCTGGCCGTGTGGGCCGAGTTCAGCTTTGACGGCGTGCCCATCCGACTTGGCAAAGTGGTGCAGACTCTCGAGCGCGTCACCGGTCCTGGTGGAATCTATGAGCCGCTCGTCGTGACGCCGGCAATCGGCGTGAGCGTGGAGCCGCAGGCGCGTATTCTGCCGCTCGACGGCAGCGCGCTGTCGGTAGAGGTGAGCGTTCACGCGCTGAGCGCCGCTGACGGCACTGTCGAACTGAAGCTTCCCGAAGGCTGGCGCTGCGATCCTGCACAGCGCGCGTTTCACCTCAAGGCCGCTGGCGTGAGCGACCCTCTCGTCTTTTCCGTCGCTGCGCCCAATGCGGGGGTGGGTGCCTACATGGTGCGGGCCGTTGCTCATGTCGGCGGGCGCGACTACGCAACCGGCTGGCGCAGCGTCGGCTATCCCGGCCTGCGGCCCTACAACCAGTATCGGCCTGCCGAGCTCAAGACCCGCGAAGTGAATGTGAAGGTTGCCCCCGGCCTGCGCGTGGGCTACGTGATGGGAACCGGAGACCTGGTGCCGGAGGCCATCCGCGAACTTGGCATCGAGCCGCATCTGCTCACGGACGATGAGCTGGCCTCCGCCGATCTCTCGCAGTGGAACGTGATCGTGATTGGCATCCGCGCCTATTCCAACCGGCCGGCGCTCACTTTGGTGCAGCCGCGGCTCGACGACTTTGTCCAGCGTGGAGGAACGCTGGTGGTGCAGTACCAGAGCGCGACATTTCCGGCGCCACTGCCGCTCGCCATGGGCCGCATCCCCGAGCGCGTCGTCGATGAGAACGCTCCGGTCAAACTGCTCGATCCGGCCAACCCGCTGCTCTCCAGGCCAAACAAGATCGCATCGGCCGACTTCGACGGATGGATTGAAGAACGCGGCCACTCGTTCCTCGATAGCTGGGACTCTGGCTATACGCCGCTGACTGAAACAGCCGATCTGGGGCAGAACCCGCAGCGCGGCGGCTTGCTTGTAACTCATCGCGGCAAGGGAACCTATATTTATGTAGCTTATGCTCTGTACCGCCAGCTTCCTGAGTTAGTGCCAGGCTCCTACCGGATTCTGGCGAACTTACTAAGTGCGGGTAAGGAGCAAGGGGCCAAATAGCGATCAGGAGTAGCCATACACATAGAAGGAAGCTCTAATTCAGTTGCTCACACATCTCCCAAGATGACAACCGGACATTATTTATACAGAAATCAATAAAGCTTCGCTCATCTTTACGGCACTTATGGCACACTTCGGCAAGCTCAGGCAGGCTTGAGGCCATGTCCTTTTAAAATAGAGGCTGAATTAGAGCTTCCTTAGGCACAGATAAGTATAGACTTATTGTGAATACAAGGTAAATTTTCTCTTATTCTTTAGATACTTAGCATATAACTTATGGATTTATTAAAAATATGTAAATTCGTCAAATATTCATCTAATTCTGCGAGTCTTGGATTCGGAAGCGGCAGCGCAGTTCTAACTGGTCGCAAGCTCCGCATGGAGCGATCACGACGGTTCTGCGCCTGCTGATGGGTGGACGGTGCACTTTTACCTCCAACTATCTTCGCGATGCGGCAGCCTGGCGCACTCCCCGGCACCGGGATCCGCAATCCATCCAACCTGTTCCGAGAGGAAGAAGAGAGGCCCGATGAAATCCAGACTCAGCATGACTGCCGCGCTCGCTCTGGCAGCCAGTCTCGTTGTTTCCTACGCGCACGCAAGCGGTGCTGCGGCACCGGCGAAAAAGCACGACGGCAAAGAGAAGGCGCATGAGCCGTCTGTGCAGGAGCAAATCGATGCACTCCGCATGCAGATGCAGACCCAGATCGATACGCTGAAGAGTGATCTTGCCGACAGGGACGCCCAATTGAAGCAGGCGCAGCAGGCGGCAGCCGATGCCCAGGCCGCTGCAGCCAAAGCCCAAGCCGCGTCCGACGCCGAGCAGCAGGCACTGGGCGAGAACTCGACGGCCGTGACCACCCTACAGAGCACGGTAAACGACATGAAGCAGGCCAACGCGGCGGTGGTTTCTTCGCTGACAGACGAAACCTCGGCCATCAAGAAGGCGATCACCAGCCCCGACGCGCTCTATTACAAGGGTGTCACGATCTCGCCGGCAGGGAGCTTCCTGGCGGGTGAAACTGTGTGGCGCAGCGGCGCTACCGGCGGCGATATCAATACCCCGTTCACCGGAATTCCACTGCAAAATTCCGAGGCGTACAACCTGAGCGAGTTCCAGGGATCCGGACGGCAGTCACGCATTGCCATCAAGGCGGTGGGCAAGCTCGACAGCATGACGCTCACCGGCTACTACGAGATGGATTGGTTGAGCGCCGGGGTTACCTCGAACAACAACCAGTCGAACAGCTACACCGTGCGTCAGCGCCAGTTGTGGGCGGATGCGAAGTTGAACAACGGCTGGGACTTCTCTGCCGGCCAGGGCTGGTCACTGGCGACGGAGACCACGCAGGGCCTGAGCCGCGGCACCGAGATTCTGCCGTCAACCATCGACGCGCAATACGAGGCCGGCTTCGTGTGGACCCGCCAGTACAGCTTTCGCGTGAGCGGCAGCATCGACAACAAGTTCTTCATCGGCGCGTCAGTTGAAAATGCCGAGACGTTGAATCCCGCCGGCCAGAGCATACCGACTAACCTTCTGATCGGCTCAGCCGGAACCGGCGGCGGTCTCTACAACCTCAACGCCAACTACAGCTTCAGCTACACCCCCGATTTTGTGGCCAAGATCGCCGCTGAGCCGGGCTGGGGACACTGGGAGCTGTTCGGCATTGGGCGCTCCTTCCGTGACCGCATTTATCCCACAACCGGCACGCCTTACAACAACGTTGTGTGGGGCGGCGGCATTGGCGGCGGCTTCCGCGGACCACTCTTCAGCAAGAAGGTCACCATTGGCCTGAAGGGACTGTGGGGCCAGGGCGTCGGCCGTTACGGCTCGTCAACGATTGCCGACGTGACTATCCGTCCCGACGGCACGCTGTCTCCGCTGCACGGATTTTCAGCGCTGAGCACGGTGGAACTGAATCCCACGCCGCGGCTTAATATCTATCTGAATTACGGCGGCGACTACATTGGCCGCGACTGGACGGTCGACAACATCACGGGCGACACCAACTTCGGCAAGGAAGTCGGCTACGGCGCGTACACCGCCGATATGTCGGGCTGTGGTATCGAGCCTGCCTCTACCTCATCCTTCCCCAGTTCCAACCCCACTACTCCAGGCAACTCGACCAACAAGTGCTCCGGCAATAACAAGGATGTGCAGGAGTTCACCGCCGGCTGGTGGTACAACATTTACAATGGACCGAAGGGCCGGTTGCGCCAGGGTCTGCAATACAGCTACATCATGCGCTACCTGTGGTCTGGCGCCGGCGGCACTCTGAACCCTGGCGGCGGCGCCAACGGCGCAGACAACATGGTCTTCACCTCGCTGCGCTACTACCTGCCGTAAGAACGTATTGACCTCAAGGTTAAAGACAAGAGGGTCAGCCCACACGAGCTGACCCTCTTCCTGTCGAGCTGAAAACCCTACAGTCCTACAACTCTACCGTGCCCCATCCTTTCCGCGTCTTTTACGGAAAGGGTGGGAAAGCACAATTCTTACTCGGCGGCGGCTTCGACAGCCTTGGTCTGTGCCACGGTCCAGTCCGGCGCGCCTACCTTGAAGCGGGCGAAGCGGCGCACGGTGATGTTCTCACCCAGCTTGGCCACCTTCTGCGCAATCAGGTCCTTGATGGTAACGGCCTGGTCCTTGATGAAGGGCTGCTCCAGCAGGCAGACCTCCTCGTAGAACTTGGCCATTTTGCCCTCGACGATCCTCTCGATC
>JASHPJ010000051.1 GCA_030038195.1 Acidobacteriaceae bacterium | reverse complement strand
CCGCCACGGCGGATCTTCGACCTTCGACTCTCCGCCGCGGCGGACCGCGGCGACCCTCGCTCAGGCGATCATGCTGGCGTCGATGCGATCGGTCTTCTCCAGCGCGCCCATGCTCTGGGAGAACTGGCGCACCGCGCGCGGGTTCAGGATGGCCACGGGCAGACCTTGCTCCGATAACTGCGCAAAGGCCTGCTGTTCGTAACCGCCGGTCGCTTCCATGGCCACCAGTTCGACATGATGGGCCTGGCAGAAGGCTGCCAGCGCGGCAATACCCTCCGAGTTGTTGGCAAATGTGCCGGCCGCGCCTTGCTGACCGATGCGCGCCTCTAGGGACTTGGAGGCAACATCCACTCCACAAATGATCCTTGTCACGGTAACCTGCCTTGTAGGTTCGAATGAAGTCGTGCGACTGTTCGGTCGTACGTGACTTGGGCAGCGGTCCCTGGGCTGAGCGCCGGTCGAAAGACCGCAGGAGGAACGGGTGCCGTCCGCCCGCGGGGGAGCCGATGCCTCGACTCCCCCACTGCAACAGTCTCTTACAAATCTGCCGCTCATTCAGAGATACAAGGATGACAGCAGTATTTGTGTTACGAACTTCAGGGACGGGACACTAGTGACACTTGCGGCACCCCTCCCTGCTGGGGCATTGACGCGCGCGCGGGCGTCCAGCAGACTGAAGGCGGGTTGCCGGCGTTATGCTGGCGCGAAGGTTCTTTGCCATGAGTACATATCCCCCGCCACCACCGGGGCCCGGCGGAGTGGGCCGGCGCCTGGAAGAAGCGATCGAGCTGATCGAGATGGAGCTGCGCCACGCGGTGGCGTACGTCAACGATGCGGTCATTCCGCAGGTGCGGCGCGAGTCAATCTCCGCCATGCGTACCCTGGCCGATACGCTCCGCAACCTGGCTGACCGGATGGACCGTGGAGCCGGCGGACCGAAGGATCCGCAATCTTGAGCAGAGCAGGCCGGCCCCGATCCGGGCATTCTGATTTCGAGGTTTCCTGCGCGGCTGGATGGTCCGGCCGGCAGGCTGTGTGTCTACCGCAAACGCGCTCCTGGTGGAAGTGGTTACGCACGGCCGTACTGGCTGGGCTCGCGGCCATGGTGATCGGCGTGAGCGGATGTCACCATCGCAACCAGGCGCAACTGCCGCCGCAAGCCTTGCCGCCGCCGGAACAGCCGATGAACACACCGCCGGCTGAGGCGCAGATTCCACCGCCGGCGCGGATTCCCATCACGCCCGTGCCGCCCGGCGGAGTGACTGCGGAAGACCTCGACTACATCGCCACGCACCAGCCGATTCTGACCCAGGTGGGCTACGCGACGTGGTACACGGCTCCGTACCGGGGACGCAGAGCGGCCAACGGGCAAATCTTCAGCGACAGCGCCATGACGGCCGCGCATCGCACGCTGCCGCTGGGCGCGCTGATCCTGGTCACCAATCTTGAAACCGGCCAATCTGCGGCCATGCGCATCAACGACCGCGGTCCGTTTGTCGAGGATCGCGTGCTCGACATGACCATCGCTTCGGCGAAGGCTACCGGGGTGTACCGTGCCGGCACGGCGCGCGTGCGCATTGACGTGTACGAGACGCCCAAGTCCATCAACACGGGTGGGCGCTGGTGCGTGCAGATTGGCGCGTTCCACTCCGAGCGCGAAGCCATCCGGCTCAAGCAGCAGTTGCTGCGCACTTACGCGGATTCCAATGTGATCGAGTTTCCCGGCGAGAACAGCTACTGGGTGCGCATCCGCCCCGAGGGTGACAATCGCCAGATGGCCGAGTACATTACGCGCCATCTGCGGCTGAACGAAGGCGCGGCTTATCTGACGCGGCTGGATTGATAAAGGCAGCGGAGTTAGCGGTGCTAGCGAGTTAGCTTGAGACCGGGGTGCACCATCCTGAACGCGTTCTTTGCGTTCAGGGTGGGATTGTACAGGTCGTGGATCGATTCGTGGATCGCTTCATAGATCGACTCAGGAATCAGCGCAGCAGCGCTGAGGCAGCCCACAGCACCGTCTCCTGCCCGTGGAAGTCGCCGGTGCGGCGCGGCCGCTCCAGGTAGTACTCTTCGCTGTTGAACTTGTTCGTGCCTTCGCAGACGTTGGTCACGTTGTCGTTCTGATCCACGAAGCCGACCAGCGCGATCCAGGCCTTGCGGGCCGCGGGTCCATACGTTGCCGCGTCGAGCCAGCCGTTCTTGACGCCGGTGATGAGCGCAAAGGTGAACATGCCGCTGCTCGAGCTCTCTTCCCACGACTCGGGCTTGTCGATAAGCTGGCGCCACATGCCGTCCGCGGCCTGGTACTTCAACAGCGCCGCCATCATCAGCCGATAACTCGCAAGGATGCGCGCACGCTGCGGGTGATCGGCCGGCAGGCTGCTCAACATCTCCGCCATGCCGGCCGCAACCCAGCCGTCGCCGCGGCCCCAGAAAAACGGCACGTCGGGCGCGTGATAAAAGAGGCCGTTGGGCTGCTGCAGCTTGTCGAGATAAGCGACCATCTCCTTCGCGTCGCGGTCCAGGTACTTCCTGTCGCCGGTGGCGCGATAGGCTTCCAACTGCAGGATGGTGAGCATGTACATGTCGTCGATCCAGTAGCGGGTTTCATGCGAGAGGCCGTCGGGCAGCGGATCTTGCCACTGGCGATCGGCAAACGTGAGCCCGAAGTCGAGATACTTCTTATCCTTGGTTTCCATGTAAATCTGCAGCGGCACGGTGCCGAAGATCGAGTCGTCCACGTGATCGCGCCTGGGAATGCGATCCGCCTCGGAGCCATCCGGCATCACCGACTGGAAGCGCTGGATCAGCTCGTCGCGCAGCTTGTCGTCGTGGGTGAGCTGCGCGAAGGTCAGGCCGCCGTACCAGGTGCCTACTTCGCTGTAGACGATGGTGGTCTTGCCCTGGTGCGGGCTGGTGACAAAGTGCTCGGCGACACGCTTGCCCACTTCCTGCGGAGAATCTCCCATCGGCCAGTTGGTGAAGTAATTCTGCTGGGCCGCGAGCGGAACAACGGAGGCGGGCAGCAGCAGTCCAAGTGCCGCAAATTTGAAGAGTGCGTTCATGCGCATGTCCTTTTTCGTGATGGGTGTGAGGCAGATTTTGCCTGCAGTCGATGATATCGTGCACATCCGTCTTGACGCGGGCGCGCGGCGGAGCGGCGCATCGCGTACTGCTGGTCGGGCAGATGGCCGCGTTATACCGCTGCGCCTTGCAAAAACGGCCCTGCGGCGGCTACCAGATCTGTAGCGGCGCGGGCAATTTCCGGGTCGTCGCCGAATCCGGCAAGCCAGTGTACATCGGGCTCGCGGCGAAACCAGGTGAGCTGGCGCTTGGCATAATTGCGGTGGCCCTGCTGTGCATTGGCCACGGCCTCCGCCAGCGGCCAGGACTCGCGCAGCACGCGAAGCGCCTGGCGATAGCCGAGGGAGTCGAGCGCCTTCACCGGGCCGTAGCGCTCGAGCAGGCCGCGGGTTTCTTCCACCAGTCCGGCGGCAAACATCGCCGCGCAGCGCGCGTTGAGCCATTCATAGAGCGCGGCGCGCGGAGGGTCGAGCCCGATGCGCAGCAGCCGGAAGCCGGCGAGCGGATCGCGGGCCATGAGGGTGGACATGGGCCTGCGCGCGGCCAGGCAGATTTCGATGGCGCGGATGAGCTTGGGCGCGTCGTTGGCGTGAATGCGCGCGGCAGATTCCGGGTCGAGCCGCGCGAGCAGGCGATGCAGCCAGGCGCTTCCGCGGCTTTGCGCCCTGGACATGAGCCGCGCGCGCAGCGGCTCCTGCCGATCCGGGCCGGCGAAAAGCCCATCGATGAGCGCGCGCAGATAGAGACCGGTGCCGCCGGTGACGATCGGCAGCCGGTTGCGTGCGGCAATGGCGCGCAGGGCGGCGCGCCCGGCCCTCATGTAAGCGCCGGCGGTGAGGGGCTCGCTGGGCTCGGCCACGTCCATGAGGTGGTGCGGCACACGCGCACGTTCTTCCAGCGATGGCTTGGCCGTGCCCCGCTCCATGCCACGATAGACGGCGACCGAATCGCAGCTCACGATCTCGCCATGGAACCGCTCGGCCAGCGCGAGCGAAAGCGTAGTCTTGCCGCTGCCGGTGGGGCCGAGGATCAAGACTGCCAACGGATCTTTTGCGGCGCAGCCGCCGTCCGCCGTCCGCGAAGGACTGCGCGCAGCACTCATGGACGCCACCAGCCGGGCGGGAAGATCCATCGGGGGTCGGTGCGGAAGAGCCACCAGAGACAGATGATCGCAGCCAGCAGCACCAGCCCGAAGGCCTGGTTGCGCCGGAAAGCGCGCTGCTGCCCGGCGCGGCGCGCGGCCTCCGCGGCCTGCTCGGAGTGCGGCTTGATGCGGGTCTCCACTGATCGAGGTCTCCGTGCCTCAGTATAGGGGAGCCGCTGTTCCGGAGCCTCATGATGGATTGCAATGCGTCCGGCCGGAAATTCATTTGATAAGGGCTGCCGGTGCGGCCAAAGCAAGAGTATGCTCCTGTGTATGAGCGTCAAAACGCACGTACCCGCACTCTTTCTTGGAGCCGCGCTCCTGCTTGGCCTGGCTCCTGCGTGGAGTCAACCTGGAACCCCCGGCGACAGCGGCGCCAAGCAAGACATCAAAACTGCCGGCAAGGACACGAAAAAGGCCGCAGTGACTACCGGCAAAGACGTGAAAAAGGGCACCACGAAGGCCTATCACACAACAAAGCACGGCGCCAAGAAGGTCTTTCACAAGACGAAGACCACGACCGAAGGCGCGGTGAAAGGCGGCAAGGAAGGCGCGAAGCAGTAAGGATCTGAGCCAGGAGAAACCTGTTCAGATTGGGTGGCACTGCGTTTTGTTCATGCCCTTGGAGCAGTTGCAGAGTTTGCGCGCCCTTTTGAGATCGAGAAAGCCACTTCGTCGTAACGACTCTGGGGTAGAGCAATTCTGGAACTGCTTTAGACCGCCGTTTGACTTCCCCAACCCGCATTGCCGACCATAATTTGTTCGGCTTCAGTAAGGCCGGAGGGAAGGTTTGCTTCAATGAAAGTCCTGATCCTTGGTTCCGGCGGGCGCGAACACGCGCTGGCCTGGGCGGTTGCGCGCAGCGAGCGTGTGACGGAGGTGGTGTGCGCGCCGGGTAACGGTGGCATTGCACAGGTTGCGCGCTGCGTTCCGGTGAACCTCAAGGATCTGGACGCCATGGCGCGCCTTGCCAAGGCCGAACAGCCCGCGCTGACCATCGTGGGGCCGGAGCTGCCGCTTTCGCTGGGCATCGTCGACACGCTGCAGCAGCACGGCCGGCGCGTCTTCGGGCCCACGCAGGGCGCGGCCATGCTTGAAACCAGCAAGGGCTTCGCCAAGCGCTTCCTGCAGCGGCACAACATTCCCACCGCCAAATACGCTGTCTGCGCCACCACGGCCGAGCTCGAAAGGGCTGTTGAAGTCTTTCATCCACCCATCGTGGTGAAGGCCGACGGGCTGGCCGCCGGCAAAGGTGTCATCATCTGCACCTCGCGCGACACGGCGCTTGAGGCTGCGCACGGCCTGTTCACCGGCACGCTGCTGGGCGAAGCCGAGCGGCAGGTGGTCATCGAGGAGTTCCTCGAAGGCGATGAGGTCAGCTTCCTGTGCCTGAGCGACGGCAAGCATGTGACGCCGCTGCTGCCTGCGCAGGATCACAAGCGCATCGGCGAGGGCGACACCGGACCCAACACCGGCGGCATGGGCGTTTATACGACCGACGGGCTGCTGGAGCCGGCCATGCGCGAGTGGATCGTGCGCCACATCGCCGAGCCCACCGTGCGCGGCATGGCCGAGGAAGACACGCCGTTCGTCGGCGTGCTCTACGTTGGCCTGATGATGACTGCGCGCGGTCCGCAGGTGCTCGAGTTCAACGCGCGGTTCGGCGATCCGGAGACGCAGGCGATCCTGCCGCGGCTTGAAACCGACCTGGTGGATGCGCTCGAAGCGTGCATCGACGGCCGGCTGAGCGAGACGGCGCTGCGCTGGTCGCCCGGCGCGTCGGTCTGCGTGGTGGCCAGCTCCGCGGGCTATCCCGGCGGCTACAAGACCGGGCTGCCGATCAGCGGCCTGGGCGCTGCGACGCGGGTTGCGGGAGTGCAGGTGTTCCACGCCGGCACCGCGCAGGCGGGTTCGCAACTGGTGACGGCCGGCGGACGCGTGCTGGGCGTGACGGCCATTGCGGAGTCGCTCGAAGAGGCGCTGCGGCGCGCCTACCAGGCGTTGGCGGAGATCGAATTTGAGGGTATTTACTACCGCAGGGACATCGGCCACCGCGCGCTGAAGACACTGCGCAGGTAACTGCACTGCCGGCGCATGCAGGAACATTCCGGAGGAAGAACCATGAGCGTGGACGTGGGAATCTCGCTGGGCGAGTTGCTTGCGTGGAACGACGAGGCGGCATGCAACTGGAAGAACCATCTCGAAGCCAATCC
>JASHPJ010000050.1 GCA_030038195.1 Acidobacteriaceae bacterium | reverse complement strand
GGACGGTGGACTGGGGATGGACGGTGACGCGGACCTGGCTGGGCGGCACGTTGAAGAGGCGGCAGGCCTCGATGATCTCCAGGCCCTTGTTGAGCAGGGTGGCCGAATCGATGGTGATGCGGCGGCCCATCACCCAGGTGGGATGCTTAAGGGCTTGCGCTGGGGTGATCTTCTCGAAATCCTCGATGGGCGTCTGGCGGAACGGGCCGCCGGAAGCGGTGAGCCAGATGGCTTTTACTTCACGGTGCGCGCCCACGCGCATGCACTGGTGGACGGCGTTGTGTTCGCTGTCGATAGGCAGGATAGGCACATTGCGCTCGCGCGCGGCGGCGGTGAGGATTTCACCGGCGGCCACCATGCACTCCTTGTTGGCCAGACCCACGGGCTTGCCGGCAAGGATGGCGGCGTGGGTGGCTTCGAGTCCGGCGACGCCCACGATGGCCGAGACAACGAAGTCCGCCTCAGGATGCGTGGAGCAGGCGACGGTGCCTTCCGTGCCGTGAACGGTCTCAATGCCGGTGATGCCGGCGCTGCGCAGGTTGTCGGCCAGGTTGTCGGCCAGCTCTTCAGTAGCCATGGAGACGAGCCTGGGACGCCAGCGGCTGGCCTGCGCGAAGGCTTCGTCGAGATTGCGGCCGGCAGCCAGCGAGGCCACGGAGTAGCGCTCAGGGAACTGCTCGACGATGGAGAGTGTGCTCTGGCCAATGGAGCCGGTAGAACCGAGAATGGCGAGTCGCTTCAATGGTTTTTCTTCGTTTCCTTGTGTCTATGTCTCTATTATCTATCGCGCAGCGGGTATGGCGATTCTCGTAGGGGCTGAAGCCCTTTGCATCGGGGCGGCTTGATGTACGGGCTGAAGCCCGTACCTTTCAATGCTGAAACCCGTATCCTTCAAACTTGCCTATGGGAACCGTTGTTGGCCTAAAACCGCTGGTAAATGACCTGTGCGTACCAGAGCACTGGCGCGGCCAGCAGCAGTGCGTCGATGCGGTCGAGCATGCCGCCGTGGCCGGGGAGCAGGGAGCCGGAGTCCTTGACGCCGGCGGAGCGCTTGAGCGCGGACTCGGCCAGGTCGCCGGCCTGCGCGGCCACGTTGACCAGCACGGCGAGCAGGAGCCAGTACCAGAACTCGTCCGGGTAGGAGAGGATGGCGAGATCGCGGGATTGGAAATACGAGGCGAGCTCGAGCAGGATGCCGGCGGCGATGAGGCTGCCGGCTACGGAGCCAATGGCGCCCTCCCAGCTTTTGCCGGGGCTGATGCCGGGGGCGAGCTTGTGGCGTCCCCAGGCGCGGCCGGCGTAGAGAGCGGTAGAGTCGCCGGCCCAGACCACGCAGAGCAGGAAGACCACCAGCGAGGGTCCGTTGGGCTGCTCGTGGAGACTGATGAGCGTGAGCAGGGTGAAACCTACGTAGAACATGCAGAAGATGCAGGCGGAGGCATCGGCCATCACCTGCTCCACCGGGCGGCGGAAGGTGCAGAGAATGAGCAACGCCAGGCAGAGGATACCGAAGGCGGCCGGCGTCCAGTCCGGCCACTCGAAGTTGGCCAGAAAGAGTGCGGCGAGGGCACAGAGGACGACGACGCGCGGCGGTTGTGCGCCGCGCTGCTGGGTGAGGCCGAGATATTCCCAGCCGGCCAGCGCGGCCACCGCAGCCACGGCAAAGGAAAAGAGCCAGTGCTGCTTAGGGCCGAGAAACACGATCAGCAGAACGATGGGGATAAGGACAAGCGCGGTGAAGACACGTTTCATTCAGGGTAGAGGATACACTGCCGGGGTGGGGTAGGAGCGGATTACGGAGCGAATGGCGGCCGGGATCAGCTCGCCGCGATCTGGATGCGCTCAGGGTCTTCTTCCACTTCGCCGCAGTCTTCGCCCAGGCCGCCGTAACGGCGCTCGCGGCGCTGGAAGTCGGCGATGGCTTCAAGGAGATGGATACCGCGGAAGTCGGGCCAGAGGCGCTCGGTGACGAAGATCTCGGTGTAGGCGATCTGCCAGAGCAGGTAATTCGAGATGCGCATCTCACCCGAGGTGCGGATGAGCAAGTCGGGGTCAGGCATATGCGCGGTGTAGAGATGGCGGTGAATGTCTTCCTCGGTGATGCGGTCGGGGGTGATGTGTTTACGCTCCATCTCGCGGGCCAGGCCGCGGAAAGCATCAACCAGCTCGGAGCGGCCGCCGTAGTTCAGCGCCAGGGTGAGGGTGGTGCCGGTGTTGCGGGCGGTCGTTTCCTGCACCCAGCGCATCTTTTCCTGGACCTCGGGCGGCAGGTCGTAGGTGCGGCCGATGGAACGCATGCGGATGTTGTTGTCCATCATGCGCTGCAGGTTGCTCTCCAGGTAGGTCTTGAGCAGGCGCATGAGGAAGCTGACCTCGGCGCGCGGGCGGCGGAGGCTGTTTTCCAGTGAAAACGCGTAGAGGGTGAGCCAGGGAAGGCCGATACGCGAGGCCGTTTCCGTGACCAGTTGCACGCTGCGCGCGCCCTGCTGATGGCCGAGGAAACGCTTGAGCGAGCGGCGGCCGGCCCAGCGGCCGTTGCCGTCCATGATGATGGCCACGTGCTGAGGCAGGCGCTCCGGCTTCAGCGTCGCGTAAACGGCGCGCTCTTCCAAAGTAAGCTCATGGATACGCAGCGTGCTGGAAGAAGACAAGGGGTTCTGCCTCAACAAATATGATAGCGATTTTTGCGCCGGCTTCCGGAGGCCGTACAGGGTGAAATCCGGCAGCCGCGCCTGCTTCCGACCACTCCGCCCGGCGCTTGAGAGCAGTTGCCGCCGGCACGGCACCCCCCGCAGCGCCATGCCCAGGGTGACATCATCGACCCTAGCACAAGCGCACATGCGCGGCAATGACGCAGCAGCGGCAACGCTGTGACCGGCGGCGGCAGGGCGGCGACATGGCAGGGGAATGACGCCGGCCGCGATTCGGAAGCCTACAGCGTTTTCGGTTCAAGTCATTACAGAGACGATGACAGAGTCGATGCCGCCGAGTGGCTTTTTCCTCAGGAAAAAGCCACCCTGTTACAATGCCGGCTTGTCAACATAGGAACTGAAAACGCTCTAAGCGGTGCGGCGCCGGCCGGCGGCTGCGTCGCGCACGGCGCTCAGAAGCAGCGTGCGGTGCAGGGAGTCCAGGTGCGGCAACAGGGCGGCAATCTCCGCTAGGAACGGATCGTTCATAACGGCAGACACCTCTTCTTCGCGGCGGCTGCGCGCATCGCGCACGAGCTGGCAGACGTCCACTTCGAGAGCCAGGGCGAGCCGCTCGAGCGATCCGAGGGTTGGAATGGCCTTGCCGTTCTCGATCTTGGAGATGTAGGTGCGCGGCACCTGCATGCGGCTGGCGAGCTGGCGCTGGCTCAGATGGCGCGCACGGCGGATGTCGCGGACCTGCGCTGCGACTTGCAGACCTGCTTCGGCGCCGGCCTGCGCGGGCTGGCTGGTGACCAACTGCGGAGCCAAGTGCACGGGCTCCTCGATATCAAGGGGTCTGTGGCAGCGCCTGCAGAGGGAGTTGGTGGTTCTGTACTGCATCAGGCGGCAGTACTCACACCGCACAACTTCGCGTGTCTCCACGCTGACTAAAGTGGTTGCCATCGGCCGTGTGCGGAGCGCCAGAGCGTGGTCCCCGAGGTGCCATTTTTGCACCAATAGGTGATACTGTCGTGGAAGTGAACCATAATTGTCAAGTAGAAACTTGGGGTCAAGCCGAAGCTTTCCCCATAAAAGCCTGTTAAACCCAAGAAAACGCGAACCAGGGTGTGCAACAAGGAGAAAAATGGGAGCTATGGAAACTGCCGACGGGCGTTACGGGCGCGAGCAGGCGTGGGCACTGCTGACGGAGTGGACGGCAAGCGAAAGCCTGCGCAAACATGCGCTGGCCGTGGAGGCCTGCGTGACGGCGTATGGCGAGGCGGAGGCCAGCCGGCTGGGCCTCAAGGGCGAAGAACGGGCGGCGATGCTGACGCTTTATCAGGCTACGGCGCTGCTGCACGACTTCGACTACGAGCGGCATCCGTCGCTCGAGGAACATCCGTTCGCGGGCGTGAGAGAGCTCCAGCGGCTGGGCTGGCCGGAAGCGGCGCGGACGGCGATCCTGGGGCATGCGCAATACTCGGGCGTGCCGCGGGAGACACACTTGGCCAGGGCGCTGTTCGCCTGCGACGAGCTGGCCGGGTTCCTGACGGCGTGCGCGCTGGTGAAGCCGACGAAGGCGATTGCCGACGTGGAAGTGGCCGGGGTGCGCAAGAAGATGAAGGACAAGGCCTTCGCGAAGGGCGTGAACCGGCAGGACGTGATCCAGGGCGCGGCGGAGCTGGGCGTGGAGCTGGATGCGCACATCGGATTCTGCATTGAGGCGATGAAGAGGCGCGCAGAAGAGTTGGGGTTGTGAGGCTTTCTTACCACCTGGGGTAAATTGTACGCGCAACTATCCAAAAAACAAGATAAACGCCACGAATGCGATGGAATAGAGCATCACTTTGACGAATCTGTTAATCCTGGTTCGAAGTAGCTCACGAAAATAATATTGCTCGGGATCGGAGGGATCGTAGCGGATGGCAACTGATTCGCCGCCGATGAGTTGGTAAAGTGGGGAGTCGTCGTGGACGGTGAACCCAGCCCAGTGCTTTTCGCCACAAGAATCTGTCCAGACAAGCTGGTCGCCTGAAGACCAGGTGTAGCTGACATTGCCTGCTCGATCGGTGTGTGAAGTGCGTTTGACCTTCGAAGATTCGATCTTGGCTTGGGTTTCCGTCCACTTGTCGTAACCGCGCAGGCGCTCCCACCACTCGATGAGCATGATGGCTTTCATTCTGCCACGAGGCGATTGGCGGCAACGAGAAGAAAGGTGCGCGTTTTCAACAGGTAAAGAGGGTTGGGGGGTTGCCAAAACGAGATAGCGGGGTAAGGATGGCAGTAACGTTACTGCCGTTCGTGCGTTGAACGGGCCCTTACATATCGTGCACGAACTCTTCTACACTTCGGCTGGGCGGTTTGGGCGCTTTCGTGCGGCCACGACCACGTTCCCTGAGCACATTGAGCAGATCGAGGAAGAGCAGAGGGCCTTCCGCGCGTGGATGCGGCTGCAGAAGATCCGGCTTGGCCTGTGCCGCGTGCTGGACT
Source organism: Acidobacteriaceae bacterium (assembly GCA_030038195.1). Lineage (GTDB taxonomy): Bacteria > Acidobacteriota > Terriglobia > Terriglobales > Acidobacteriaceae > Telmatobacter. The sequence goes on along the minus strand of JASHPJ010000050.1, from coordinate 24,642 downwards.
TCTGGCCGCTGGCACTGGGGCTGCTGCTCGGCTTGCTGGCTCCGCACCTGCGCGCGCTGCTGATGCAGCGCCATCCGTGGAGCATGTGGCTGGTGTTTCCCTTTGTGCTGCTGGCTGGCCGGCCGGAGCTACATGCGAACCCGCACTTGGCCGGCGTGTTGCCCATGATCATTCTGTACGCGCAGTTTCCGGTGGAGGGGCTGATTGTGCAGTGGGCGATGCGGCGGCATGTGACGGTGCCGGGCGTAGCCGGGCGCGTCTTTTGTATGCACTACCTGTGCCTTGTGCAACTGCTGATGATCAGCGGGGTGGTGGGGCAGGCGCTGGTGCAGTAAGTAATCGATACGGCAAGAAATTGCTTGCATCCGCCGTTTCTGCTGCCCGATGATGAAGTGGGATTTTCGTCTCTTCTTTTTTGCTTTTTGCTGCGTCATACAGCTATGTCTGATCTTGATGGCATGATCCCCCCTGCCAAAGACCGCAGCCGTCCCGCCGGACGCGGGAAGGTGCTGCACCCGTTCGACCGTGAGGGCGAAGCCGGGGGGCCATGGCGCGCCCGGCACAGATTTTCCACCGCAATCTGGCCATTCCTGATTGGCCTGGTGCTGGGCATGTTTGCGCCAAGGCTGCGCGAGATTTTGGGCGACCTGAATCCCTGGGTCACGCGGCTGGTGCTTCCCTTTGTGCTGCTGGTGGAGCGTCCGGAGTTTGGTTTGCGCTGGGATCTGGGCGGTTACCTGCCGCAGATCGTTCTGTTTCTGCAGTTTCCACTGGAGGGGCTGTGGATGACGCTGAATCTGCGCCTGCGCGGGCGGATGAGTTTTGCCCTGGCTCCGCTGGTCTTTCTGCACTTGGCAGGAGCGTTTGTGCTGTTCCTGCTGATCCAGGCGCGTTCTTGAGAGCGGCTCTCCGTCATTTCGGGGTGGAAGAGATTGCGCGGCGTGGTGCCTCCCGGTGCTTGCCGGGCGTGAGGAAAGTTGTTTTCACGGCACCCAAAGTGACGAATGTCACCGTCAAATGTTTCTGGTTTCGGGTTACGATGTTGGGCAGCCCGGAGCGAAGGTGGGAACTGGGCGCTGAAGGGGAATTCCAATGGACCGGTTCAACGACATCCTGGTGCAGTCGGCAAATGGCGTAAAAACGATCACCTTGAACCGGCCGGACAAACGCAATGCGCTGACGCCGGCACTGATTGAGGAGCTGACGGTTGCGCTGCGCGAGGCCGAGAGCTGCGACTGCGGCGTGGTGATCCTGACCGGCGCGGGTCCGGCGTTTTGCGCAGGGATGGACATCGAGCATCTGGAGAATGGCACACCGGAGTCGAGCCGCCGCGACGCGGAGAACATGGCTCATGTCCTGCGGACGCTCTACGAGTTTCCCAAGCCGGTGATTGCAGCGGTGAACGGCGCGGCGATTGCGGGTGGCATGAGCCTGGCGACGATTCCCGACTTCACCCTGGCCACGCCCGAGGCCAAGTTCGGCTTCAACGAGGTGCGGGTGGGATTTGTGCCGGCGATCGAGGCGTCGTTTCTACTGCGGCAGGTGGGAGAGAAGCGCACGCGCGAACTGCTGCTGACGGGACGGCTGATGAAGGCGCAGGAAGCGCTGCACCTGGGCCTGGTGACGCACATTGTGGCGGCGCCGGAGCTGATGCAGTCTGCCCAGGCACTGGCCTGCGGACTGCTGCAGAACAGCCCGCAGGCGATGCAGGCTACCAAGAACCTGCTGGCTAAGCACGCGCAGCACCGGATGAACGAGGAAGTGGAAGACGCGATTGCGGCCAACGCCGAGCAGCACGCAACCGAGGATTTCATCGAGGGCGTGCGCGCGTTCAAGCAGCATCGCAAGGCGGAGTGGCCCAGCCGGCAGGTGAAGGTGTAAACGGGGCGGCCGCGCGCTACGCTTCTTTGTTTTTCTCGCGGTTCCAGCGACTGCTTTCCACGATGCGCGCCGTGCGGACATCACGGTTGTAGGTGTAAATCCAGCAATTAAGTATCTGGCCGGTGGCCAGCTCGACCGGATGCAGGATGCGCCGGTACTGGCTGAGCTCGGGCACGCCGGGGATGCATTCTTCATAATCGTCGAGGCGCTCGAGGACGATAGGGTCGTTGGGCAGCTCGTAGACGGCGCCGAAGATTTTGCACTCCGAATCCGTGTTGAGGATGGCGCCGGGATAACGGCCGAAGTCATAGAGCGTGCCGCGGACGTGACCTTCGCCGATGAGGCGCAGGCGCGCGGCGACAGAGGCGATGGCGGCCGGCGCATGGCCGGGCTGAAGCGTGCCGTAGGTGAAGAGGCATTCGGGCATGCGTGCGGCCTGCTGCTGGCGGCGTAGACGCCGGGACAGCCGGTGAGAAGACCGGCGCTACTTTCAGTACGTGCTGCTTTCTCAGAGCGGGTTTTTCTGGCGCAGCTCGGCTACGATCTCTCGGGCTGCGGCGCGGGCCTGTTCTTCCTTGTCGGGCGGAAAACTGATGGCGCCAACGCGCGCGTGGCCGCCGCCGCCGTAGCGCTCGCAGACCTGCGCCAGATTGACCATCTTTGCCGGGTCGGCCTTGGTCCAGGGATTGGAGCCGACGGCGACCTTGGTGCGGAAACTGGACTTCGACAGGCCAATTGAATAGGTGGCGTTGGGGCGCAGGTAGTAGGGGATGAACTTGTTGAAGCCTTCGAGCGGATGGTCGGTGATATCGAAGAAGATGGTGCCATTCTTTTCTTCCGCGCGGCTGCGGATGAGCTCGATAGCCTGGCGATGGCGCTCGAGCAGCGGCGGCAGCAGCGGCGCGACGAAAGGCTGGCTGAGCACCTCGCTCAGCGGCATCTCGGTGAGCAGCGGGATCAGCCGCGGGATGAACGCCGGGTCCTGCGTGGACTCAATGATGAGGGTGAGCTTCATGGCCGGCGCGGCCATCTCGACGGCGGCCTCGGGGCTCTCGTAGCGCGCGCCGTCCACGATGTCGGCCCAGTGGATGAGGTCGGCGACGGGCGTGGTGTCAAACCCGAACTTTGTAGACGCAATGTACGCCAGGAAGCTGGTGCAGGAGGTGTAGGTGGGATCGAAAAACTTGTGCGACGCGCACAAAGGGTCCTGCTGGCAGGCGAGGAAGTGCTGGTGATCCTGCGGAGTGAGGAAAGCCGACTGGTGGTGATCGAACCACCAGGTGACGCACGGCGAAGCAGAGTACTTGAAGTCGACGATGGCGTTCTCGTCGCCGGTGAACTCGGACTCGTCAAAGAGCGCGCCGGCGCGGTGGACGAGGCCGTGGTACTCGTAGCGCGCGCCCTGGGCGATGCGTTCGCGATGAAAGCGCGTAAAGAGCGAGGCTGAGCAAGCGCCGTCAAAGCATTTGTCGTGGTAAAAGACGCGAACCCACAAAACCAGTGACCCTCCGAGGGGAAAATCGAAAAAGGAACCGGAACTGATTAGCATCTAGGGCCGGGCGGCTTGTGTCAAGCGCGGTGCGTTGCGCTTGTGGGACGGGAGGGCCCGGCGTGCAGCCAGACACTGACGGGGAGCGGGTCTATCGTTTACCCTCAAAAGGTTCGGGAAGATGACCACCGCGGCGGCCCAGACAAAGTATCCACTTACCCAGGGGGTGAACCCGTGGCTGGTAACGCTGTCCGTAATGTTGCCCACCTTTATGGAGGTGCTGGACACGGCGATTGCGTCGGTAGCGCTGCCGTACATCGCCGGGTCGCTTTCCGCCTCCAACTCCGAGGCCACCTGGGTGCTCACCAGCTACCTTGTGGCGAATGCCGTGATCCTGCCGGCGTCGAACTGGTTTGCGCGGCGGTTCGGACGCAAGCGGTTTCTGCTCACCTGCGTGGTGATCTTTACGGTTGCGTCGTTCTTCTGCGGTGCGGCGCCGTCGCTGGCGGTGATTCTGCTGGCGCGGATCATGCAGGGAGCGGGCGGCGGCGCGCTGCAGCCGCTCTCACAGTCGATTCTGCTCGAAAGCTTTCCCCCGGCCAAGCGGGCGGCGGCCATGGCTGCCTATGCGCTGGGAATCGTGGTTGCGCCGGTGCTGGGGCCCACGCTGGGCGGCTGGCTGACGGATACCTATAGCTGGCGGTACGCGTTTTACATCAACATCCCCGTGGGCATTCTGGCGGTGATGATGATCAGCCGGTTTGTGCACGACCCGCCGTACATCCGGCAAGCCAAAGTGAGCGCCTTTGACAACATCGGCTTTGGACTGCTGATTGTGTGGACCGGATGCCTGCAGGTGGTGCTCGACAAAGGCCAGGAAGACGACTGGTTCGGCGCGATATGGGTGCGGTGGGCTGTCGCGGTCCTGGTGGTTTCGCTGGCGCTGTGGATCTGGCACTCCTGGACGCACCCCAAGGGGCTGGTGGACCTGCACGCGCTCAAAGACCGCAATCTCCGCATGGGCTGTTTCATGATCGCGATGCTGGGCATGGCCATCTATATCACCATCGCCATGCTGCCGCTGTTTTACCAGGAAGTTTTGGGGTACACGGCTTACAGCGCAGGATGGGTAGTGGGTCCACGCGGCATCGGGTCATTCATCGGCTCGCCGGTGATCGGGTACCTGGGCTCGCGCATCGACCTGCGCAAGCTGCTCTGCGGGGGATTTGTCGGCTTCGGAATCTGCTCTTACATCTTCGGTACCGTGGACCTGGGCATTGGCCCCTACACGCTCCTGATGCCAATCATTTTTACCGGGTTCACGCTCAGCTTTGTCTTTGTTCCGATGGCCACGATGACCGTTTCCACGATTCCCAACCAGGAGATGGGCAATGCAACCGGGCTCTTCAACATGCTGCGCAACATCGGCGGATCGGTGGGGATTTCGATCGCCACGACGTCGCTGGTGCGGCGCGCGGCGCTGCACCAGAACGATCTGAGCGCGAAGCTGGCTCCATCGGCGGCGATGCTTCAACAGCGGTCCGTGGCTCTCACTGCTTATCTTGGACACCAGGTTGGACCGCACAATGCGCGCGGCGGTGCGTTCGGATTGCTGTACGGGCTGCTGCAGCAGCAGGCAACGCTGCTCTCCTATGTGGATATCTTTCGCTGGACGGCGGTGCTGGCGTTCTTCTGCGCGGCGGCGACGTGGCTGTTCAAGAAGCAGCCCAAGCATGCAGCTCCGCCGCCGGGCGTGCACTGAGCGTTCGAAGCGGGCATTGCATTAAGAGCAACTGGAAAACGGCCGTAGGCTTTTACCGCGGCGTGCGGTTGAGAAGCAGACGCAGCGGACGCACGAGATAGTAGAGAGCGTGGAATGGTCGCGGGAGGTCCACGAAAGCGTGATCGCGCGGATTGGGCTGGATGAGAGCGAGTGACAGAACCAGCCGCAGGCGGTCGCGGAAACCGAGCAGCCGGATGCTGTAAGGGATCACGCTGCGTGGAACTGTGCCGGGCGCATCGATGATGTGCTCACCGAGAGACTGTGCGATCCTGCGCACGGCGCGCGGGGATTGAAAGCGCCGGAGCATGGCTTGAGGAACGGATGCGCCTGCAACGCTGTGTGCGAGCAGCACGCCGAGGGCGAGCGTTCGCCACAGGCCGGTACGTTTGGCTTCGCGGTCGATCGCGTTCCAGTCGAGATTCGGGCCGGAGTTGAGTAGCTGCGCGACATCGACGAGCCAGGCGAGCCTGGTCCACGAGTGCTTGCTGCCATGCATGCAGAGCATCAGCAGAGTGGTCTCCCGATCGAGGTCAGGAACCTCTGCGTCCGCCAGGATCGTGGAGCGGCGATGCGACCATGCCCAGTCCATTCCAAGGCTGCGCCGGTATCTGGGCGTGACGAGCTCGAGCTTCCAGCGCAGCTCGGCAACCATGCCGTCGCGTGGCCGCTCGAAGTGGTATTCATGGCACTCCGGATGAGCGGGCGAGAGATCGGCGCGCGCGGGCGTGTGGAGCTCGTAGCCGCGGTTGAGTAGAAGCTCGGTGGCCTGCCTGAGATCGTGGGCGTGAATGAGGAGATCGAGATCACCGGCGGCGCGCGCGTTTGCGTCGCCGTAGACGCTCGCGGCGAGCACGACTCCTTTGAAGGGCATAGCCGGGATCGCGTGCTGGCTGAACGAAGCGAGAATGGCGATTAGCTCCGCTGCGTTGGCCATGCAATGGAAGACGTTGCGCCGATATTCGGACGCGAAGCGCTGCCGCGCTGCCGGGGGAAGAGATGCGCCGGCCTGCGCGAGCCGCGCGAAGAGCAGCGGCAGAACGCGATGGCCGCTCGACACACGCAGCAGCTCGTCCCAGTCGCGAATATTTTGCGCGATCTGGCAGAGCTGTGCATCAGTGGTGAATGGCTGGACGATTGCACGCAGCAGTTGACAGCATGCGCGATCCGGGGAAGGCCGATGTGTCTCGTTTTGATCCAATGGTTGCTGCATTGCGTAGCGCGGTCAGTATAGATCGACAGGGCTGCACGTAAAAATGACCGAAGGGTTGTAAGAGCACGGCGTGCGGATTCGCCGCGCAGTGTGTGCCTGCATGACGAAGCGGCGCTGACCTTTTGGTAATTACCAGCGCGCATTACCGGGAAAACAGATGCGATTACCAGAGAATGGAGCGGGCGGATGGAATTTATGCGCGCGTGTAGATTGCGCGGTTTATAGTGCAGAGAGCCGGTGTACTAGATATATTTTGTCCGGCTGATAGTTATTACTCATTCAAAGAGGATATGCGTGCAAATAGAACCTGGGCTCCTTGATACGCTGGTAGAAAACCATCTTCCTGACGGTTCAAGATTTCTGATCGATCGCGCAAACGAAACCGTGTATGCGCTGAACGCCACAGCCGGCGCAGCCTGGGACGCTTGCAGTGCGCCGACAACTCTTTCTGACGTGACGAATGAGATGCGGCGCGTGCTGGGCAACGCGATCACCGAAGAGCTGGCCGAAGAGGCGATTCAACGCTTGCAGGAACGCAAGCTTGTGACCACGTCTGCAGGCGCGCAGCAGACAACGCGGCGCGAGATTCTGACGAGACTGGGTAAAGTTGCCTTGCCTCTCGTAGTTGCAATGACTTTGACCGAGCAGCGCGCGCATGCGGCGGTGGCCACCTCTGGAGTGCGGCACACGCCGCAGCCGGAGCCGGTTCTTCCGGGCCGGACGCCACGTTGCGGGATCATCAAGAAGCTGTTCGGCAACTGCTAGTACTGTGACCCTGTGGATTTGTGCTTTCCCAGGTCTCATCCGCCGCGGTCCGCCACGGCGGAAGACCTGGGCACTCAAGTCTTGTGGATTGGATTACGAAACCACGAAGACACGGTGCTAGAACACTCTTTCCAGGTTTGTGCGTTGTTTGCGGTATTGCGCAGCGACGCGGAACCGGAATTAGAAGACGGCTGTTGACGGGCCACAGTTGGAATCCGGGGATGCGCGAGAGCAATCGCGGCGCGGCTGCAAAGCCCTAGAAGATGGAAAATAGCCGCAAACGCGAGGACCAGTGCAGCGTGAAGGACTCCGGTAGTTTTGACCTTGAAGCCTTTGGCGTCCATTTTCGACTGACGGCCGGATGCGCGGACGCGTATGTAACCCTGGACCGGTACGTGTTCCCCTGGCTGCGAAGAATAGAAGCCAAGGCTGGCAGGCCCGATCTTACGGTGCGCATGGATCAGGCCGCCGGTGAGTTTCGGCTTTCGGTGGGCGATGTTGTTCTGGCGACGGCTGCAGAGCCGCTGGGCCTGGTGCGCGTGCTGATCCAGACGCTGGACGAGGTGATTATCCAGCGGCTGACGACGCTGCGCGCCGTGCATGCGGGCGCGGTCGAGTGGCGCGGGCGCGTGCTGCTCCTTCCCGGAGCGACGCATGCGGGCAAGTCAGCACTGGTGGCTGAGCTGCTGCGGCGCGGCGCGACCTACTTCAGTGACGAATATGCGCTGATCGATGCGGAGGGACGTGTGCATCCTTATCCTCGGCCGCTGCTGGTGCGCAACGGTGGACCGGAACAGCATCCCCTACTGTCGCGGGAGTTGAATGCGCCGGCGGGCGATGCGCCCGCGCATGTGGGCTGGATCTTTGCGCTCGCGTACAACCCGGAGAGCGCGTGGGGCGTGACAACCGTATCGCAGAGCGAAGCGCTGATGACGCTGCTGCGCAACACGCCGCATGCGCTGGCTGAATCGCCGGAGATGATTGGCACTTTTGAGTGCGCAGTGTCGCAGGCGGAATGCTTTGCCGGCGTCCGGGGCGATGCTGCAGAGGCTGTCGATAAAATCTCCCAGTTGATCGGCGTCTGAGCGGCAGTTTTTTCTTATCCAGGCAGTGGAAGGAATTTGCGCTGGTGTTCGTCGTACTGCTCGATATGGCCGGTGAGGATGTCGTAGTACCAGCCGTGGACCGAGAGCCGGTCTTCCAGCAGGGCGCGCGCTACCGAGGGCTGCTCCTTGAGATTGTGGAGCTGCGCGACGACGTTGCCGCGGATGAGTGAGGCCAGCTCGGCCGATTCGCCATCGGCGGGGTTCAGCGGCTGGCGATGCGAGAATGCCGCTTCCACGTGCTGCAGCCAGCGCCTGGCCTTGGGCAGATTTTCGAGATTCTTGCGGTCGAGCGCGGCCTTGAGCGCGCCGCAGTCCGAATGGCCGCAGAGAATGACGTGCTTCACGTGCAGCACTTCCACTGCGTACTCGATGGTCGCGGTGACGCCGTCCATTTCATTGCCATTTTCGACAGGCACCACGTTGCCGATACAGCGGGAGATGAACAGGTCGCCGGGGCCGGCGCCGAGAACGAGATCGGGCACAATACGCGAGTCGGAACAGGTGATGAAGAGCCATTCGGGTGCCTGGCGGTCGGCGAGCAGGCGGAACTCACCCTTGCGCGTGGGAAAGATCTCGGCGAGAAAGCGCTTGTGTCCCTGGATCAGCCGTTCCATTGCGATTGTGCCTCCGATGGACCTGAATGGTCCCTTGGCCAGCGTATCGCACCGGGTGCGGCTGCAGGCCACAGTGCGAAACGCTCACCGCACAGCTTCCCTCAGGGACTGAAGCCCGTACCTTTCGATCTTGGTAGACTTGAAGTTGACCTATGTTTGACAACCTTACGGACAAACTCCAGCGCGTCTTCAAGAACCTTCGCGGGCAGGGCACGCTGACTGAAGAGAACATCGCCGAGGCGTTGCGCGAGATTCGTGTGGCGCTGCTCGAGGCCGACGTGAACCTGAACGTGGTGCGCGACCTGGTGGAGCACATCCGCGTGAAGGCCGTGGGAACCGAGGTGCTGACAGCGCTCTCGCCCTCCGAACAGGTGATCAAGATCGTGCGCGACGAGCTGATCGATATCCTGGGGCGAGATACGGCGCGGTTCAAGTTTGCTTCGCAGCCGCCCACGGTGATCCTGATGGCCGGGTTGCAAGGCTCCGGTAAGACGACGACCAGCGGCAAGCTGGCGGCATGGCTTAAGAAGGGTGGCCACCGGCCCATGCTGGTTTCCGTGGACGTGTACCGTCCGGCGGCGCGCGAGCAGTTGAAGGTGGTAGCCAGGTCGATCGAAGCGCGGCTCTATGAAGGCGACCCGAAGGGCGAGCCGGCGGGATCGGCGCTGGTTGAAAGGCTGGCCAAGGAAGCGCGGCGCGAGGCGGTCATCATGGGCTGCGACACGCTGATCGTGGACACGGCGGGCCGGCTGCACGTGGACGAAGAGCTGATGGCCGAGATGGAGCGGCTGAAGAAGCTGCTCCATCCGCAGGAGATTCTGTTTGTGGCCGACGCCATGACCGGCCAGGACGCGGTGAACTCGGCGCAAGATTTTCACAAGCGGCTGGGGCTGACCGGCGTCGTTCTCACCAAGATGGACGGCGATGCGCGCGGCGGCGCGGCGCTCTCGATCCGGCATGTGACCGGGCAGCCGATCAAGTTCATCGGCGTGGGCGAAAAGCCGGACGCCTTCGAGCCGTTTCATCCCGACCGCATTGTGGGGCGCATTCTGGGCATGGGCGACATGCTCTCGCTCATCGAGAAGGCCGAAGCCACGCTGGACCGCAGAAAAAGCGAGGAACTGGCCCGAAAGGCGCTGCTGGGCGATGGGTTTTCTCTGGAAGACTTCCGCGACCAGCTACGCCAGATCAAGAAGCTCGGCTCGATGGAATCGATCCTGAAGATGATGCCCAGCGTGGGGCCGTTTGCGGGGCTCAAGCAGGCGTCAAGCCAGGTGGACGAAAAGCAGTTTATGCGCCTCGAAGCCATCATCAACTCGATGACGCCCAAGGAGCGGCACAACCACGAGATCATCTCCGGCTCGCGGCGCAAGCGGATCGCGGCCGGCTCGGGCACGACCGTGCAGGACGTGAACCAGCTCCTGCGCCAGTACGCGCAGATGAGCAAGATGTTCAAGCAGATGGGCAAAGGCGGTTTGGCCAAGGCCATGATGCGCGGCGGCCTGAGTGGGATGGGGCTGGGCGGCCGGCAGAAGTTTGGGCGGTAAGATCGCAATTTTGAGGATGAAAGTATGAGAGATAAGCAATTCATACTCGGCGAGATTCGGAGGACTGCGGCTCTCAACAACGGCAAGCCTGTGGGCGTTGGAAGGTTTAAGACCGAAACCGGTATCGCTCAGCATGAATGGTGTGGTATCCATTGGGCGCGATGGAGCGATGCTCTGAGAGAGGCAGGATTCGAGCCTTTGGAGTGGAACCGGGCTTCCGATGAAGAGCAAATGATCGAGGAAATGGCGAAGCTAATCCGCAAGTACCAGCGCTTTCTTGTCAAGGCTGAGATTCTGATTGAGAAGAGAGGGAATGCGCGGATTCCCACACCGAGCGTAATGTTCGATAGGTTTGGCGGAAGATCGGGGTTTATTCAGAAGGTTCATGGCTATTGCTCTTCAAGAGAGGAATATGTGGATGTTTCCGCAATCTTGGAGCCGGAACTGACTGCTGCAGAGCCGACGGACGAGTTGGCAGAGACCAATAGCGAGACCGGCAAACCCATGGCTTCAGGCTATGTTTACCTAGTGAAATCAGGGAAGCTATACAAGATTGGCTGTTCGGAAAATCATTGGCGGCGCAAAAGTGAATTGCACAAGCAAACCTCCGAGGGAATCACGGAAGTGCACACTATCTCAGCGATCGACGATGCTCCAGGAATTGAAAAATACTGGCACGAACGATTTAAAGAAAAGCGCCAACATGGCGAATGGTTTGATCTTTCCCCCGAAGACATTAGCGCGTTCAAGAAAAGAAAGTTCATGTAGAGATGACGGCCCTTCAGGACCAACTCGACGAGATCACTTCCAATACGCGGCGTCTGGTGCAGGCGGAGCGGCTGGCTGTAGGCGAGCGGGCGGTTGAGGAGTTGTTCGCTTCGGGGATCGAGGAGCGGATTCTGCCGGTGGGCGCGGCGGCGCCGGAGTTTGCGCTGAAGGATTCGAGCGGGCGGCTGGTGAAGAGCGCGGACCTGCTGGCTCTGGGGCCGCTGGTGGTGAAGTTCTTTCGTGGCCGCTGGTGCCCCTATTGCATGACGGAATTGGAGGCGTGGCGCGACCTGTATGCTCGGCTGCGCGCGTGCGGCGGGCTGCTGGTAGCCGTGAGCCCGCAGATCGAGCGGCAGAGCGATTTTATGGTCAGCCAGCATGGGCTGCCGTTCCCGGTGCTGAGCGATCCGGGATGCAAGGTGACCGAGGGGTTCGGGCTGGTGTACACGGTTCCGCAGTACTACCGCGACTACTACCGGTCGATCCTGGTGAATATTCCGTTTGTAAACGGCGACGAGAGCTGGAAACTGCCGCTGCCGGCCACCTACGTGGTCGGGCGTAACGGGCGGGTGGTGTTTGCCGAGGCGCATGCCGACTTCCGCGTGCGGCCGGAGCCGGAGGATGGGCTGGCGGCAGTGTGCGCAGTGGCAAAGCGATAGATATACCCCCTACACCTCCTTGTGCGGGGCTGGAGGCCTACATCCGTCGTGGCGGAGTGGACGGGAGTTTGGCGCTACTTCTTTTTCTGCAATGCGTTATAAGCTCCCATTGCAGGGTTTGCGATCATCAGGTGTAGAGTTCCAAAGAGAAGTCGTGCATCTTATTTAGGGAAACTGCATCAAAAAAGTTGACAGTATCTGACTCAATCTGGCATTCTGCCTGAGTCAGAATTCTCCATCGACAGGCGGGATTGAAACTTATGGCAAAGATCATTGGAATTGACCTGGGCACCACCAACTCGTGTGTGGCCGTGCTGGAGGGCGGTGAGCCCAAAGTGATTGCAAATGAAGAGGGTGCGCGCACAACGCCCTCGATCGTCGCTTTCTCGAAGAGCGGCGAGCGGCTGGTGGGGCAGGTGGCGAAACGCCAGGCCATCACCAACCCGGAGAACACGATTTACTCCATCAAGCGGTTTATGGGCCGGCGCTTCAACGAAGTGACCGACGAGATGAAGATGGTGCCCTATAAGGTGGTGCAGCAAGGCGACCACGTGGCCGTGGTGGCGCAGGGCAAGGAGTACACCCCGCCCGAGATTTCGGCCATGATCCTGCAAAAGCTCAAGAAGTCTGCCGAGGCGTACCTGGGCGAGACGGTGAGCGAGGCCGTGATCACGGTTCCGGCTTACTTTAACGACGCGCAGCGCCAAGCCACCAAGGACGCAGGCAAGATCGCCGGCCTGGACGTGAAGCGTATCGTCAACGAGCCGACGGCGGCGGCGCTGGCGTATGGCCTCGATAAGAAGAAGGACGAGACGATCGCCGTGTACGACTTTGGCGGCGGCACGTTCGATATCTCCATTCTGGAAGTGGGCGAGGGCGTCATCGAGGTGAAGTCGACCAATGGCGACACGCACCTGGGCGGCGACAATCTTGACCAGCGGATCGTGGACTGGCTCATCGCCGAGTTCAAGCAGGAAGAGGGGCTAGACCTGAGCTCCAAGGGCAACGAGATGGCGCTGCAGCGTTTGAAGGACGCGGCGGAAAAGGCCAAGATCGAGCTTTCGACCACGCTGGAGACCGAGATCAACCTGCCGTTCATCACGGCGGACGCGACTGGGCCGAAGCACCTGGTGCGCAAACTGACGCGCGCCAAGCTGGAACAACTTGTCGAGGACCTGCTCGAAAAGTCTCTGGAGCCCTGCAAGAAGGCGATGGCCGATGCGGGCGTGACGGCGAGCCAGATCGACGAGGTGGTGCTCGTCGGCGGCCAGACGCGCATGCCCAAGATCCAGGAGCTGGTGAAGAAGCTCTTCGGCAAGGAGCCGCATCGTGGCGTGAATCCCGATGAGGTGGTGGCCGTGGGCGCTGCGGTGCAGGCGGGCGTGCTGGCCGGCGACGTGAAGGACCTGCTGCTGCTGGACGTGACGCCGCTGACGCTCTCCATCGAGACGCTGGGTGGCGTGGCCACGCCGATGATTCCGCGCAACACAACCATTCCGACCAAGAAGACGGAGACTTTCTCGACGGCGGCCGACAACCAGACCGAGGTCGAAGTGCACGTGCTGCAGGGCGAACGGCCCATGGCCGGGCAGAACCGCACGCTAGGCAAGTTCAAGCTGGCCGGGATTCCTCCGGCGCCGCGCGGCGTGCCGCAGATCGAGGTCACATTCGACATCGACGCCAACGGCATTCTGAACGTGACGGCGAAGGACAACGCCACCGGCAAGGACACGCGCATCACGATTACGTCAAGCTCGGGCCTGAGCAAGGAAGAGGTTGAGCGGATGGCCAAGGAAGCCGATGCGCATGCGGCCGAGGACAAGGAGAAGCGCGAAGAGATCGAGGCGCGCAACCAGCTTGACGGCATGGTCTACAACATCGAGAAGATGCTGAAGGAGAGCGGCGAAAAGGTGCAGGCGGCCGACAAGACCGACGTAGAAGCCGCTCTGGCCGAGGCCAAGAAGACGCTGGAAGGCACGCCTTCTGTGAAGGAGCTGCGCGACGCGCACGAGAAGCTGACCACGGCAAGCCACAAGCTGGCCGAGGTGCTGTACAAGGCGAATGCGACGGCTGCGTCGGGCGGTCCTTCGGATGGAGGCGCGGGCTCTGCACAGACCGGCGGCGAAGCGAAGAAAGACGGCGAGGTCATCGACGCCGAGTACGTGGACGTGGAGGACAAGAAGTAAGCGGAGTTCGTCCGCCGCGGCGGATTAGCGGAGTCAGCAGGTTGGCAAGTCAGCGGGGTGGGCAGTGTGGTGCTGCTCACCCCGATCTATTTCAACGATGAGAAGGATTCCTGAGATGATTGCTGCCGATGTTGTTTGAAAGTAGTGCAATGCACTACAATGAATCTTGCCACAATGGACGCCCATCACGGTGATTGAAACGCACGAGTTCCTGACTGCGACGCGCAAACTGATGAGCGATGTGGAGCGGTCAGAGTTTGTTCAGTACCTGGCTTACAACCCGAAGCTGCGCTGGGGATTGGAAGGACGAGGAAAACGTGGTGGAGCGCGCGTGATCTATTTCTACCACGACAGGGACATGCCGGTTTATTGGTTGACTGCATACGCCAAGAACGAACGTGAGGACTTAGAACCACCGGAGATCAAGACAATGCGGAAACTTGTCCCCATCCTGGCGGGGATGAATAGCAGGCGGAGGTCGAGATCATGAGCAAGGTTGGCGCGAGCATCATTCGAGGGCTTGAGCAGGCCATAACCTTTGCGGAGGGAACTGCCAAGGAAGGCTCGTATGTCGTCCATTATTCCATCGGAGATTGATGTGCGGGCGATCCGCGTGCGGCTTGGGATGACGCAACAGAAATTTGCGGTCTCCTTCGGTTTCAGCGTGAACACACTGCGGCACTGGGAGCAGGGCAGGCGGGTTCCAGAGGCGCCGACGCGCGCTTATCTGCTGGTGATCGATCGCGAGCCGAAGGCCGTGCAAAAGGCGCTTCGCATTGCGTGAGCGATTGAGGATGCGAGCTGGTTGTAGCCGGCAGAGTTCATGCAGGGAATAGGACACGCAACGCGAGATAAGAAGACACATATGCCTACGACAGCGAACAAAGATTATTACGCGATGCTGGGCGTGAAGAAGACGGCCACGCCGGAGGAGATTCGCAAGGCCTTCCGCAAAGCGGCGCGCAAGTATCATCCGGACGTGAATCCGGGGGACAAGAAGGCCGAGGAGAAGTTCAAGGAGATCTCCGAGGCCAACGATATTCTGAGCGACGAGAAGAAGCGCAAGATCTACGATCAGCTTGGCTTCTACTCCGACCAGATCGATCCGGCGCAGGCCGAGGCCTATGCGCGGCAGCAGGCCAGCGGCGGGCGCAGAGCGCCGGTGGACTTCGAGGGGTTCGATTTCTCGGGGTTTACGGGGGGCGGCGGCGCGCACTCGGGCGCGGGCTCGTCCACGTCCACATGGGGCAACTTCAAGGACATCTTCTCGGGCATCTTTTCAGGTGCGCAGCATGCGGAGCAACCGCGCGGACCGCAGCCGGGCAGCGATCTCGAGTACCAGGCGACGGTGGACTTCTGGACGGCGATTCGCGGCGGGCAGATGCGCATCCAGATCAACCGGCAGGAGACGTGTCCCACGTGCCATGGGCAGACGTTTACCGGCGGCGTGATGCAGTGCCCGGAGTGCAACGGAACGGGCCAGGTGACGCAGATGGGCGGGCGGATGAAGTTCAACATTCCATGCCCGCGGTGCAATGGCACGGGACGCACGACCAATGCCTGCCCTACCTGTCATGGCGAGGGAACGATTGCACGCACGGAGACGGTGGAGTTCCGCATCAAGCCGGGAACGCGCGATGGGCAACGCATCCGCCTGCAGGGCAAGGGCAACGCGGGCGTGAATGGTGGTGCGGCGGGCGACCTGTTCCTGATCGTGCGCACGGGCACGCATCCGGTGTTTACGCGCGTGGGTGACGATATTCAACTGAAGGTGCCGGTGACGGTGGCCGAAGCCTCGCTGGGCGCGAAGGTGGATGTGCCCACCATCGACGGGCGGGCGCAGTTGAAGATTCCGCCGGGCACGCAGAGCGGACAGAAGCTGCGCATGCGCGAGCGCGGCGTGGAGAGCGCGCAGCATCCAGGGCAGCGCGGCGACCAGATCGTGACCGTCGAGGTAGTGATTCCAATGCTGCAGGACGAGCGCAGCCGCGAGATCATGCGCGAGCTGGCACGGCTGAATAACCAGGACCCGCGAGTGTCATTGTTTGATAAGCTGTGAGCTTGCAAGAAACGGTAAAGCAAGGATGCCTGCATCCGGACGCATGATGTGGTCGGAAACAAATTCACACGAGGAAAGTTCTGATGCTTCAGTTTATCAAGGTTGGCACAGCCTTAGTCCTCTGATAAGACGCAGCAAATGCAAAAGCCCCTGACCTCTCTGGGTTTGACTTCTGAACTGGTTGAAGCATAGCCATAGTCTGGATGCCGAGTTGGAATCGGAACGATTTGAGTGGGATGATCGAAAAGCTGCCGCTAATCTGCGCAAGCACAAGATCAGCTTCGTTGAGGCGACTACGGTCTTCGATGACCCATTCGCCGTCATTGAACTCGATCTGGTTCATGCGATTGACGAATTGCGTGCGACGGTAACTGGTTTCTCGGCAAAGAACAGGGTATTGTTAGTGGTGTACGTCGAGCGGCGTGAGCGCATTCGGTTGATCAGCGCCCGCAGGGTTACGCCAGAGGAAAGGAGGAAGTATGAGTGCCAGTTTGGGTAAGCTCCAAAAGCATAGCGGCAGTGAATCGGCTTCCTCGGTCTCAGACGCGGAGCGGCCACTTCGTGGAGTTTTTGTTCATCGAATGGGAGAGAGTGCAGGCGACGAGAAGGAGGTTGCAGCTCTCTGGCGCGTGCACGGGCTGGAACCAGATGCGTTGGAGGGTCCCGCGCAGCGATTTTCGAGGCTCCCCGATTTCCGCCTGATGCGCGACGGTGTGCCTTGGGCATACTGCGAGGTGAAAACCCTCTGGCGCCATTGCTGGACGGTCAATATTCTTCACGAAGATCGTCCGGTTGAAGAGCGGCGCGATACCAGTTCCAAGCCGGTCGACGAGCGGATCATCGGCGACCTGATCACAGCCAGCCGCCAGTTGCAGGCCGGCAACTCCAGTCACAAGCTCCTGAATTTCGTTGTGCTAGTCAACCGCGATCCTGAAGCATCGCCCGCTCTTCTGACGCAGGTTCTTGTGCGGCCGATCATACGATCAGGCCGGAGCTTGAAGGCGCGCCGAGCAGCAAAGCTTGTAGAAGAAGTTCAAGCTTTTCGCCGGTGCGTCGATCTTTGCCTCTGGGTTACTCCGGCTGCGGATGGAAAGCTCGCCATTGACGCCTGTATCTTGTTCAATCCTAGCCTTCGGTCGTTTGCAGAAGAGATCGCAGGATTGCGCGGCGGCAAACTGATCTCTCTCGAACCGGCAGCATGAGTGGAAGAGGAACATGGCGGCGAAACGCAAGTCCAAGGGCGCTTACATGATCTCGTCGGTGGCCGAGATGTACGAGATCCATCCGCAGACGCTTCGGCTGTATGAGCGCGAGGGACTGCTCAAGCCTTCGCGCACCGAGGGCAACACGCGGCTCTACACGGACGAGGACCTGGAGCGGCTGGAGTTCATTCTCAACCTGGCGCGCGACCTGGGCGTGAACATCGCAGGCATCGCCATCATTCTGCAGATGCGCGAGCGGATGGAGGAGATGAACCGGCAGATGCAGAGCTTTGTGGAGTACGTGCGCTCGGAGATGCTGACGCGATTCAACCAGGCCGCACCCAGTTCGCCGGGAGCGATAGTTCCGATGCGACGGCCTGTGGTGGTTTCGCGTGCGGCTGCTGCGCCGCGCAAGCCTGCGGAGCGGGGATAGGTTTTGGGCTTCCCGCCCTTGCGCCAGAAAAAAGGCGCAAGGATGGGGCAGGGATCGATGTGCTTGTTTGAGAAAGATAGGTTGCGGTTCGTGCTTTCCCAGGCTTCAGAATCGAAACCTGGGGCACCCATTTTCGTGCGGCTGCAATGCGTTGCTTTCCGATTTTTTCTCTCTAATCTTCAATGCTCGCGTCATCTCGTCCGGGTATTCTTAAACCTGCATGTCCTACGCACTTCTAGGGCTGGCTCTGCTGGGGCTGGTGACATCCGCGGTGTTTGCCGGCATGGCGCTGGCGGCCGTGCCCGGCTATCTGCGCGAGCGGAGAGTGGCATGGGCGGAGATGGCGAAGCGGCCGGGGTTTACGCCGCCGCTGACGCTGCTCAAGCCGGTGCATGGCGCCGAGCCGGGGCTCGAGGCGCATCTGGAAACGTTCTTTACGCAGGACTATCCCGAGTACGAGATCCTGTTTTGCGCGCGCAGGCCCGATGATGCGGGACTGGAGACGGCGCGGCAGGTGGCGGCGCGGCATCCCGCGATTCCAGTGAAGTTTTTGTGGACGGGCGAGCCGCCATACATCAACGCCAAGGCCGCGTCGATGGAACGGATGGAGGCCGAGGCAGCGCACGAGATTCTGGTCATCAGCGACAGCGATGTGCGCGTGACACCGGATTATCTGCGCGCGGTGGCGCTGCCCTTTGCCGACGAGCGCGTGGGGGCAATGACGTGTCCGTATCGAGGCGTAGCGGCGGAAGGCGGATTGTGGGCGCGGCTCGAAGCCGTGGGCATGAGCGTGGAGATGACCGCCGGCGTGCTGGTGGCGCGGATGGTAGAAGGGATGCAGTTCGTGCTGGGGCCGACGATGGCCTTCCGGCGCAGCACGATCCGGCAGATGGGCGGCTTTCGCGTGACGGCGGACTATTGCGCGGACGACTTTGTGCTGGGCAACGAGACCTACAAGCTGGGCCAGGCGGTGGCGCTGAGCCATCACGCCATCGATCACATGGTGCTGCACTCGGAGTTTGCCGGCTCGATGAAGCACCAGGTGCGGTGGATGAAGTCGACGCGGTTTTCGCGGCCCAGGGGACACCTGGGCACGGCGCTCACCTTCAGCATGCCGTTTGCGCTGCTGGCGTGGGCCGCGGCGGCGTGGATGGGGCATCCGTGGTGGGGATTGGCGCTGTTTGGGTGGGGCGTGGCCACGCGGCTGGCGCTCGGCGTCGCGGTGGGCCGCATGGTTGCGCAGGATCGAAGCTGGTTCGGGCTGCTGGTGCTCTATCCGATCCGCGACCTGATGGGATTCTGCTTCTGGGCCGCCAGCTACGCGGGCCGGCGCGTGCTGTGGCGCGGCCACGCATATGAGTTGTTGCCCGGTGGCCGGATGCGCGCGTCTAAATAGGCACACGCATTCCTGTGACAAGCAACGATTGCTTATTTGTTAAGCGGCCGGTCAGTCCAGAGCTGCTTGTCAGCGAGGGACTGGACGGGATAGAGACGGCCGGCCAGCAACTGCTCGACCTTGGATTGTTCGGGATCTTCCGCGAAGAGCCACTTGCGCTCGCCTTTGCCCCACATCTTTGCCAGTTGATCTTCACTTAGAAAGATATCGGGCGCGTCGGGGTAGCAGGAGCCCCAGAGAAGCGTGGTGCCTTCGCCGTGCTGGCCGCAGCGCGGGATGATGAGCAGGGTGGGACGGCTGTGAAAGAAGTTGTGCGTGTAAAAGATGATGGATGAGCCGGAGGACTGCTCGCCGTAGATGATGAAAGTGTCGTTGGGCGTGCCATCTTTCATGATGGTTTGCGCCATCGGCTCCGAGCTGAGCATGGGCTCGAAACGGACGAAGGCGATGTGCGCGGCGATGAAGAAGACGGTGAGCGTGACGGCGATGCTGAGGGTGGCGGCCAGATGCCTGCGCTTCACGCGCAGCACCCATCCGGCGGCGGGACCGATGAGCAGCGCGACGGCGGCGAGCGCAGCGGGCCAGCGCAGCGCAGCAAACGACGGGCCGGTCAGGTCGAAGAGGTGCGACATGGAGAGCGTGTAATCGCCCACGCCACGATGCGCAAGCAGCGTGCCGATATCTGCGACGTAAGGCAGGCTACGCGACTCCCACAGTCCCCAGCCGAGCGCGGCGGCGGAGAGCAGGCCGATGATGGCGAAGGCCGCCTGCGCGCCGGTGAGCCATGCGCTGGAGAGGACGGCTGTTTCGCCGGGCGCATCGTTGCTGAGGCTGCGGCGCTCTTCAATGCCGGCCACTACGCCGGCGATGAGGATGAGGAGCGGAGGCCATACGGGAAAGGTGTAGTACTCCTGGTTGGTGGAGAGCGAAAAAAAGAGCAGCGTGAAGGCGCTGAAGAGCGAAAGCAGCCACACGGTGCGAATACGGAACTTGAGGCGCAGGACGTAGGTGGCGACGTCAGTGCGCAGCGCATTGTCGAGGTAGAAGTCGACGGTCTGGCCGGCGTCGTGGCGCAGGTGCTGGAGCCAGCGGTGGCGGGTCTTCCAGGCGATGGCGGCGACAGCGGGCAGAAACAGGCTCCAGGGAAAGAGCCAGACCAGATGCAGCACCCAGTACCAGAAGGTGGGCAGCTTGTTGTAGTCGTGGGGATAGCGCAGGTTGAAGAAGCGCAGCACGTGCTCGTTGATGAAATAAAAGTAAAAAAAGCCGTGCACGTTGCCGATGGTGGGGTGGTTGCCGACGGGATGTCCCTGGTCAGGATTGTGCAGGCCGCAGAGGATGTGCCAGGGCGCGGCGATGACGAGAAAAAGCAGGAATCCGGTGACGGGCTTGAGCGCGCGCCAGCGGCGCCACTGGCCGGTGAGCAGCAGGTAAGGAACGACGGCGCCGACAAAGAAGACGGGTGCGATGAGTCCCTTGGTGAGCAGTGCGAGAGCCACCGCAGCCCAGGCCCAGTAGATGCGCGCAGGGCGGTCCAGCTCAAGGCCGGTCAGCAGGCAGTAGAGCGCGAGCAGCAGGAAAAAGGCGAGGATGGATTCCGGGATGATGAAGCGCGTGAAAAGAAACGGACCCACGGATGTGAGCACGCCGAGTCCCGCGTAGAGGCCGGCGCGCGGACCCCAGGCGCGGTCAGCCCAGAGCCATGCGAGCCAGGTGAGTCCCAGGATGGCGAGGGCGTTGGGCAGGTGGGTGGTGAAGGCGTTTTCAACGCCGGTGATGCGATAGAGGCCGGCAACAAGCCAGTAGGGAAGCGGCGGCTTTTCAATGTAGCGGATGCCGTCGATCCTGGGGGTGATCCAGTCACTGGACTGTGCGATGTATTGCGCGGCCTGGGCATGCGAGGCATCGACATCGTCAAGAAGCGGCGGCGTAAACAGCGAAGAAAAATAAACGGCGGCAAAGATGGCCACGAAAAGAGTCCAGATCTCCGAGGCGTAGGAGATGCGCGGCGGCCGATCCAAGGTGTTCGAATTGTTATTCATATCGATTTTGGCTATCCATAGCAGGATACCAGCAGCCTTTATGCACGTTTCACGCACGCCGGAGCAGGTTTTAAGGCTCAATCTGCAGGCGGGCAGTAGCGGCGCTAGAATGGATATTGATCCTGGCCGGCCATTTGGACTTTCCGGAGCAATTTGCCGGTGTGGCCGTGCGACGAATTTTGACGCAGGGAGTCGAACAGGTATCGGGCTTTCAGAATGGCGGATGGCAGGAACCACGCGGGACGGAAAGATTGAGATATGCCCAGGCGAGGCTGCTGGAATACCCCCAAACACACGAACCACGGGAGATGTGCGCTTTGCTGCGGAAAAGATGGTACGGGCTATTTGCATTCAGATGGTCGATTGTTCTCGTACTGGGTTGTGCGGCTGCATGCTGCCAGTCGATCGCAACACCGACCTTCACGATTACGACGGCCAATATTTCGATGGACGGGCAGGGCACGGCGACGGAGCCGTTCACGTTAACCTCGGTGGATGGATTTACGGGCACGGTAAGCGTGTCGTGCGTGGGGCCGAATCCGAATCTATTTCCAGACTATGTGCTGCCGGATTGCCGCGATCCGGTGGTGGAACTCACCGTGCCGGCCAATGGGTCAAAGAGCGGCTCGCTGGAATTCTATCCACCGTGGATAACGCCGCCAACCACGACAGCGGAGACAGCGGGCCATGGGGCAAATCATAGGTCAAGGCCCTGGCCTGTCGCCGCGGGCATCCTGGGCGGCCTGGGACTGCTCGGGTTGCGTATGCGGAAGCTTCTTGACCGGCGGTTTTCGCTGCTGATTGGGGTGGTCGGCCTGGCATCGTTGTGCGGACTGTGTGGATGCCTGGACCAGGGTGGGTTGGCCATGACTCCGGGGACTTATATTTATCAGCTCACCGGGGTTCCTCCTTCGGGTATCGCCAACGAGGTGTCCGCCAACCTCTACGTAACGGTCAAGTGCAACTCGTGCCCCTAGCGGAGACAAGAGCCAGACAATTTGTGCCGGTTTTTCCGGAGCGCGCGTGTGCGCCGGTCGTGTATCTTGGCCGAAGGAAGTTCTTTGCCTCTGGGAGCGAATGATCGACACATATGCCGACTTTTGCCGCCGTCGATATCGGTTCGAATTCCTGCAGACTGAAGATTGCCAGGGTGGTGGCCCACCGGTTGAAGACAGTGGCCGAAGACCGCGAGGTAACGCGGCTGGGCGCAAGCGTCTTTGAGTCGGGACTGGTGTCACCGGACGCGATGGCGGCCACGCTGCGCGCGTTGAAGCGGTTCCAGCGAGCCGCGCAGGCACATGGCGTGGAGCAGATTCGCGTGGTGGCTACGTCGGCCATGCGCGACGCGCGCAACGGAGCGGCGTTTCAGGCGTGGGTGAAGGCTGAAACCGGCTGGAACATGGAGATCATCTCCGGCCTGGAAGAGGGACGGCTGATTCACCTGGGTGTAACGGGCTTGGAGCCGGGCGCAGGCGGCAAGGTTCTGCTGCTGGACCTGGGCGGCGGAAGCTGCGAGATTACGCTGTCAGAGCACAAGCGGATCAAGGAGACGATCAGCCTGCCACTGGGCGCAGTGCGGTTGACGGAGCAGTTTCTAACCGCCGATCCGGCGCCGGCGGAGGGGCTGGCGCGAATGCGGCAGTTGATTGCGCGCGAGCTGAGGCGGGCGCACCGCAGGATTCAGCCGGGCCGAGTGCCGCTGGTGATTGCCACGTCAGGGACGGCGGCAGCGCTTTCCGAGGTGTGCGCGAGCCAGCGAGCGAGCAAGTCGATCAAGGGAGCTGCGGGGAAGGCCCTGGCGGGCGAGCTGGTGCCGGCCAAGGCGGTGCGCAAGCTAACCAGCAAGCTGGCCAGGATGACGCTGCCGGAGCGCGAGGCGATTCCGGGTATCGGACCGCGGCGCGCGGAGATTATTGTGGCCGGCACGCAGGTGTATGCCGAGTTGCTGGAGAGCTTTGGGCTGGCCGGATTCCGCTATTCGCCGCTCGGGCTGCGAGACGGGATACTGGCGCAGATGCTGGCAGCGCAGGATGCGCGGGCGCGGGCCCACCGCGAGTTCGAGCACGAGCGCTGGGAGAGCGTGCTGGCGACGGCGCGGCGATATGGCGTGGATCCCAAGCAGGCCGAGCCGGTGAGAGCACATGTGCTGCAACTGTTTCGCGATCTGAAGACGCTGCACCAGTTGCCGGCCGAGTACGAGAGCTGGCTGGCGACGGCGGCGATTCTGCGCGAAACAGGTAAGTTCATCAATCACCAGGGGCACCACCGGCATACGCAGTACATTGTTTCGAGCTCGGAGATTTACGGGTACACACAGTTGCAGCGGACGATTGTTTCCGCCATCGCGCGCTACCTGGGCAAGAGCCGTCCGCAGCCGGGCGACCGCGCGCTCAGGAATGTTCCCGCCGAAGAGCACAAGAATATTCATCGCGCGGTGGTGCTGCTGCGGCTGGCCGAGGCGTTGAACCAGGATCGCGCGTCAGACGTGCTGCGCGTGGCGGTGAAGATGTATCCCAAGCGGGTTTATCTGGAGCTGGAGCCGGGGCGGACAGGCGCAGAACTGGAGCTGTGGTCGCTGCGCAAGGAGTCCGATTACTTCCGCGAGGTCTTTGACCGCGAGCTCTTTGTGACGCTGGCGTAGAGCAGGCGCGCCAGGCGCGGATCGATGAGCCATTGCAGGCGCGGCGGATGGCGGTCCATGTCGACGCGGGCGATGGAACCCTTGCGCATGCGGATGGCGGCGCCGCCGTTGCCAGTGATGAGGCGGCCGAGAAACTGGAAAAAGTCCGGGTTGTGGCCGACGGCAAGAACGCCCTCGCGGCTGGCGTGCTTGGCCATGAGAGCCTGGAAGGCGGCATAGCTGGCGCCGGGAGCGAGCGCTTGACTGATCTCGACTTTGGCTTCGTAGCCAAGCTCAGTGCCGACGAACTGGGCGGTTTGGAGGGCGCGCTTGAGCGGGCTGGAGACGATCACGTCAATTTGCACCTTGAGCGCGTTCAGGGTGCGGGCCATCAGCATGCACTGCTCTTTGCCTTCTTTCACGAGGCCGCGCTTGGCGTCGAGGACCGGATTTTCGCGATAGGCTCCGGCGTCAGCGTGACGCATAAGATAAAGGATCATAGCGAGCTTAGAAGATCGATTTTAACATGGCTGTAACATTCGAGCGGTTCGGGAGGCGTGAGCCCCAGGGCAAACGCATGAACGGGCAATGGAAGGATAGAGAGTTCACACTGCCCCTACGGGGCGGCCCAAATCTATTTCTCCGCTTCCCAGGGTTCCGTCTGCCTCGGCGGACTTCACCCTGGGCTAGAGCATTTCTAATTTAGGTGTATACATACTGTGCGATACTATTCCTGCCGTTTGGAGGCGGCCGGGATGCATAGCTATTCGCAAGACCTGCGTGATCGTGTGCTTTGGGCGCTGGAGCGGGGAGAGCGGCCTTCAGACATTGCACGGCGGCTGGAGGTGGGCCGCGTGTGGGTATATCGGGTGCGGGATCGGA
>JASHPJ010000049.1 GCA_030038195.1 Acidobacteriaceae bacterium | reverse complement strand
TAAAGATTACTATCGGGGTTCATTTGAGCGAGGTTGGCATACGAATTCATTTCCGTCGGCGTTGAAAATCGCTTCGCCAATCATCTCTTGGCCATGATCGGCACAGATCGAACTGGTTTTTGGCCTGCTACATCGCCCGAAAACGGCTACGCCGCACTCCAACAGCGCGAAACGGAATTAAGATGCGTTTGCCCTGGACGGATACGCTACCCGCACCGTCTCCCCTCATGCCGGAATGGGACCTGGCTCCGCTGGTCCTCTCTCGGCGACAATGGCTCTTGACCCATGCCCGGATTGCAAGGAGTGCTGCTGTTATTCTATCGCGCGCACCGTGCACGGAGAGAACCCACGCGCAGCCATCTCCTTCCTCGTTCGGCCCTCCTGGGACCCAGCTATACGCGCGTGGGCGTTTCCTGCAACAACCGGTCAAGCCGGGCAGTCAGATCGCTCTGGATCGCCGCATGAGACGGATCGCCGTACAGGTTGTTGCGCTCCAGCGGATCGTTCGCCAGATCGTACATCTCAAACTCCTGCGGCTCCGTGTAGTAGTGAATGAGCTTGTGCGTTTTTGTGCGAACGCCGCGGTGCGGCTTTACCCGCTCCGGCCCAGGGTATTCGTAGTAGTCGTAGAGCCACTCCTGCCGCCACTCCGTTTTTTCGCTTTCAGCCAGCTTCATCACGCTCTTGCCCTGCATGCTCTTCGGAATCTCGACGCCGGCCAGGTCCAGAATCGTGGGCGCCAGGTCCACGTCGAGCACCATCTCGTTGCAAACCTGGCTGCTGCGGACGCGTTCCGGGTAGCGGATCATCATGGGCACGCGAATCGACGGCTCGTGCATCAGGCGCTTGTCGAAGAGCCGCCATTCGCCCAGAAAATAGCCGTGATCGGAGCTGTGCACAATCGCGGTCTCGTCCAGTTGGCCGCTCTCTTCCAAGTGCGCAAGCACCCGGCCGATATTCTCATCCACGGCTACGAGGCCCGCGTAGTAGTCCTTGCACAGTTCTTCAAGGCTGCGCGCCGCGTCGCCCATCACCGTTGTGCCAATCTTGTTCTGCGCCTCGGCAAAGCATCGGGGCTTGCCCGGATAACCCTTCAAGTCGTCGTCAAATGTTGCCGGCTTGGGAATGCTGACGCCGTTGTACAGGTCCAGATGACGCCTGGGCCGATAAAACGGCGCATGCGGCGTCTGATACCACAGCAGAAGGCAGAACGGTCTATCTCCGCGATCTTCCTTGAGCCAATCGAGGGCGCGATCGGTGACAAAGTCGTCACAATACTTGCTGTACACCTTTTCCGGGCCAACCTCGCCCTTGCGTCCCTCGGCAAATACGGGGTGGTAGTAGTTGGTGGCCGGCGCGTTGAAGCCGAGATAGTAGTCCCAGTAGCGCTCTTTCACTCCATTGCGCGTGTGCACTTTGCCCAAAATCGCCGTTTCGTAGCCCGCCTCATGCAGCAGATCGGTAAAAATCGGAATATCGCTGGGCAGCGGTGTGTTGAGGAATTGATTGTCCAGCGCGCCCGAGCTCCGCGACCAGAGGCCGGTGAGCGTGGTTGCGCGTGCGGGGGCGCACAGCGCGTTGGTGCAGAATGCGTTGGTGAAGCGCACGCCTTCGCGGCCAATGCGGTCCTGGTTCGGCGTCTGCAGGATCGGGTGACCGGCGATGCTGAGCGCGTCTGCGCGCTGGCCCTCGGTATAGATGAAAAGCAGATTGGGCCTCTTGTTCGCCGGCTTTGCCGCTGCAATTGCCGGAACGGACGAAGTGAGCATCGCCCCCATCACGGCCACTCCACCCTGAATAAACTCCCTGCGATTGGTTGCTGCACCTTGCTCGTGGTCCATGCTCTTGAACACCCTCCATTCAGGTCAGCCAGATCAGCCAACAGTTTAGAGCAGCTCCAGGGCTTGCGTGCCCTTTTGTAAGCGAGCAAGGTGGCCTTTTCTTGAGGGAAAAGTCGCTCCGTCGCAACGGATCCGTGTCGCAACGGATCGGTTGAGATGGCCTATCCCGCCGGACACGCATCCATCCGTTTCAGAAATGGCGGATCGTCTCAGACTGGCTTGGCGACGGCGTGTTATGCGCAGCCGGATTGCGCTCCACGTGGCTCTCGAGCGAGCGGCTGACAAGATCGCGCGAGCCCAGTCCGATGGCGAGAGCAAGGGCCAGAACAATGCCGCCAAAGAGAATGCCAAAGGCCAGCTCGACGATGTCGCCACCGACCTGGAGATGGTCGAGCACCATTGCCGCGGTGAGCACCAGGACCAGCCACTTGACGCCAAGCGAAAGCACGCGCGCATACTGCAGCTGCGCATTCACCGCGCCAATGAGCACGGACCGCGCCAGAAAGCGGGCAATCAGGTTGCCGGCGATGAGCAGAAGAATGGCGCCCACGGCGTGCGTAAAGTAAGGCAGCAGCGAAATGGGCAGCGGCGCGCCGGTGGCGTAGGAAGCATCGAACGCGGCCACGCCGATGGTCAGTCCAAGCAGCACGCACGCCCAGAAGCTGACGCGCGCCGCCAGTCCTGTCGGCGAGCTGGACGGAGTCCACTCCACGTTGCCGCGATTGCGGGCCATGCGATCGTCGAATCGGAAGAGCGTGAGAATGCGCCGCAACAGCGCGGAAATCACCACACCGATCAGGCTGAAGATCGCCAGCGCGACAAAGAACGCCAGAATGCCGGGCAGCACCGCGATGAGCAGCGACAAGACGCGATCGACCGACTGATGAAGTGCCTCGGACATATGGCTCAGGATGGGTGCATTGTCCGCGGAGACGGGCTGCCCGGCGGCGTAGGAACCGGCCTGGAGCAGGATTGCGAGCATGTTAAGCATCATACGAACTCCCTGAATCGCAGCTTCCGCTTGTTGCAGGCGCAAGCGGCAATCACGAGTTGAAACGGTCTGGCCAGCGCCAGCGCGAAACCATGTAAGGTTTGTCGGCCTCAAAAGCAGCGGCAACCGTCTCGATGTGCCGTTCCGAGCCGGTCCCCGCAGCGGTTGTGTTGATGTGCCCGGCAACCCAGGCAAGGTAAAGAGGAATGAGCGCGCCCAGCAGATGACCGCGGTTGATGGTGCGCAGGCGATACGCCACTAAAAAATCGAAAACGATGCGCGCCCACAGCATTTCGGGCATGCGGAACTCTGCCGTGCTGGTCGCGGAAAGGCGCTTGAGCCCGAGCAGCGAGTTGGGTGGAAGCACCAGCGACCAGATCTCCAGCAGGTTGCTGTAAGCAAAGCGAAAGGACTCCACCATCCGCGCGACCTCGGCTGTTCCGTCTGCCAGCGGCGCATCTGCGACCGGGATGCGCGGCGGCGGCAGCCGGCGAGGCCGCTGCCAGGTAGCCGCTTTCGCCTCGATGTCTGCAAACAGCGAGCCGGTCACCAGCGACAACATGGCATTGACATCCGGCTCTGCCGGCTGCGGCAGCTCACGCGGTCCCACGTCGTACTCGCCCACCGTAAAGCCCGCGGCAATCGCCTCGTTCACCGGCCAGATGAGCGCATCCGCCTGATTGGCCGCGGTAAAGCGCTGCGCGCTGGCCGCAAGCTGCTCCGCCATGCGCAGCGACAGGCCAAGATCGACGGCCTGCGGAAAGCGGACGCGCGTTGCAAAAAGCGCGCGCGTAAGCGGATACAGAATGGCCGCATTGATGAGTCCCGCGTGTGCAGGCAGCGCATAGCGCGGCATTGCCAGATCGACCGCTGCATTGAGAACGGCGTTGGCCAGCTCGCGCAGCGCCGCAGCACTGAGCGAACCCGCTCCAGGACCCAGCATGAGAATCGCACGCACGCCCTCGCGCTCCGCGAATTGGAAGGCATTCACGAAGTCGGCTGCGGTTGCAGTCCAGGCAGCGCCCGTCGATGGAGCCGCAATGATCCGCAGATCGGGAAAACGATCTGCGGCGTACTCGTTCTGCGCGGCGATCAGCAGGCTGCCCGCGGAAAATGTGGCGACCAGGTTAGCCAGCGCGCTCTCGAACTGATCCTGCGGCATGGCCGCCAGCATCACCAGCAGGCTGGCCGCCGGCTGGGTCGCAGTCTCAAGTACGTCGGAGATCGAATCTGCCGTTGCCATCTTCACTCGTTCCCACGCTGCGCGCGTGCGCATCTCTTCGCCGCGTCAGGCGCAGCGGACAACCCGGCTGCGGGTTCTTCGGCAACTTCACCTTCCAGATCAGGCAAGTCATGCCGCTCAGCAGCGGGCGATTGCAGCTCCAGCCACAGAAACGAGTACGGCGCAAGCGTAAGCACGTATGGAGCCGCGGTGATGCGCGGAAACGGCACGTAGCCGAGCATCTCCACCGGCTGCATTCCGGCATAGCCGGCCAGGTCAAGTGCCACAGGCTGCGCAAAGCGGCTCAGGTTCGCCACGCACAGCACGGTTTCGCGCAGGCCGTCGCCGTCGTCCAGGTCGCGCAGGTAGGCGAGAATCTTGCGATTCACCGGATTCAAAAACGTCAGCGTGCCGCGGCCGAAGACGCGAAACAGCTTGCGCAGCGCGATCATGTTGCGCATCCAGTGCAGCAGGCTCGACTGGTCGCTCAGTTGCGCTTCTACATTCACCACCTGGTAGCCGTAGATGTAGTCCATGATCACCGGGAAATAGAGCCGCGCCGGGTCGCACTTGGAAAAGCCGCCGTTGCGATCCGGAGTCCACTGCATCGGCGTGCGCACACCGTTGCGGTCACCCAGGTAGATGTTGTCGCCCATGCCGATCTCATCGCCGTAGTAGAGGATCGGGGTTCCCGGAAAGCTGAACAGCAGCGAGTTCAGCAGCTCGATGCGGCGGCGATTGTTATCCATCAGCGGCGCAAGCCGGCGGCGGATGCCGGCGTTGACGCGCATGCGCGGATCGGCCGAGTACGCAAAATACATGTAGTCGCGTTCCTCGTCAGTCACCATCTCCAGCGTGAGCTCGTCGTGATTGCGCAGGAACAGGCCCCACTGGCAGTTCTCGGGGATCGGCGGCGTCCGGGTCATGATGTCCATAATGGGCAGCCGGTCCTCCTGCCGCAGCGCCATGTAGATGCGCGGCATGAGCGGAAAGTGAAACGCCATATGGCATTCGTCGCCATTGCCGAAGTAGGGCAGAACGTCGGTCGGCCACTGGTTCGCTTCTGCAAGAATGAAGCGGTTCGCATAGCCGGCGTCGATGGCCGCGCGGATGGCCTTAACCACGGCGTGCGTCTCGGGAAGATTTTCGCAGGATGTGCCCTCGCGCTCGCACAGGTAAGGAATCGCATCCATACGCAGCGCGTCCACGCCCATATCCAGCCAGAAGCGCATGGCCCTGAGAACTTCTTCGATGACGCGCGGATTTTCATAGTTGAGATCCGGCTGATGTGAGAAAAAGCGATGCCAGTAATAGGCCTTCGCGGTCTCATCCCAGGTCCAGTTGGACTTTTCCGTATCCGTAAAGATGATACGCGCGTCCTTGTAGCGCTTGGCGGTATCGGACCAGACATACATAGCGCGCTGCGGCGAGCCCGGAGGCGCAAGCCGCGCCGCCTGGAACCACGGATGCTGATCGCTGGTGTGGTTGATCACCAGCTCGATCATCACCTGCATGTTGCGCTGATGTGCCGCGTCCAGAAACGTTTTGAAGTCGTTCAGCGTCCCGTAGGAGGGATTCACGTCGGTGTAGTTGGAAATGTCGTAGCCATCGTCATGCAGCGGCGACGGAAAAAATGGAAGAAGCCAGATGCAGGTGATGCCCAGGTCCTGAAGATAATCGAGTTTCGACACCAGCCCTGGAAAATCCCCGATGCCGTCGCCATTCGAATCAGCAAAAGCGCGGACGTGAAGCTCGTAGAGAATGGCGTCCTTGTACCAGAGCGGATCCGTCGCGCTCGCCAGTTTCTTCACGTTCCATCTCTCCCGGCTGTCATCCGTTGGGGCCGTGCATCGGCTGTGGAATCGCCAGAACTTCAGGCCCGGCGCCATGCGAAAAATGCGCGCCCGCTGCATGCCCGGTTGCAGCGTCTTGTGCAGAATGTCCGGTATATTCGGCCAGGGGTTGGCCGGAAGAACCCGCCGCCCGGCGGCCACGCGATTTCTTCCCTGCAGCTTTGCCATTCGCGCCAGTTTGCGGCGCAACGTCTTCCCTCGGAACGCGGCTGTGCCCGCGCGCAAACCTCATTCCCCGCCCTCCGCATGCATGCATCCGGTCCACGCGGCTTGAGCGTTGCAAGAGGAATGAAAAATACGCATGGATCGACCGTCCCGGACAAAGCTCCGCGTGTTAAGGACAGATGCAGAGAATCGACAAGAGGTTACTCGCGCGGCGGAAGCAGCCGGCCTGCTTCTGCAGATCATCAGGACTGTTCGCGCGTGCTCTTCGTGGCTATTGCAATGCCCAGAATGCCCGCACAGGCGCGAAAAACCCGCGGCCGGTCTTGGTTCGATCGCCCGCTGTGCGCGCAGGATTGGATTCAGCGCTTTTTGGCCGGTCTGGCTGCCGGCTTCTTCTTGGCAGCCTTGGCTCCATGCGCGGGCCTGGCCGCCTTGGCGCTCGTCCCATGCGACGGCTTGCTCCTGGCAGGCTTGGCTGGCGCAGGCTTGGCTGGTGCGGTTTTGACCGGCACAGTCTTGACCGGAGCAGGCTTGGCACGGGATTTCGCCGCAGCCTTTGCGGGTGCCTTTGCCGGCGGCTTGGGCGCAGGCTTGCTGGGAGCCTTGGCAGCCGGCTTGACAGGCTTGCTCGCCTTCACCGGGGCTGGCGCAGGGCGCTTCTTTGTCGCCACCGGCTCTCTGGCCGGCACAGCTTTTGCTTTGGCAGCCGGAGCGGCTGCATGCGCTTCTGGAGCCGGCTTGGCCTTGGGCTCATGCGCTGGCGGCGTCTTCTGCGCCACTTTGCCGGCAGCTTTTGCGGCGGGCTTCTTGGCAGCCGTCTCGGCTTCTTCCTCTTCTTCCTCGGATTCGGTCTCTTCCCCGCCCGTTTCCGGTTCCAGATCGCTCTTGGGAATGTTCAGCGGCACATCCAACTCTTCCTCGTCGCCGCCCAGATCGTCCAGCTCCTCATCGCCGCCAAGCTCCTCTTCCGGCTCTTCGTCTTCGTCGTAAGCATGCTCCTTGAGCTTGGCCTCGGAACTGCGGCGGGTGCGCGTCTTCTTGTAGCTCTGTTGTGGCGGCGGGGCAGGCGGCGAGTGTGGCTCAAGATAAGCGCGCATCTCCTCCGGCGTCGTCAGCCTGCCGTCGATCAACTCCAGAAAGATCGCATGAACCAGCTCGGTATAGCCCGGCAGCTCCGGAGTGATCCGCATCTCCAGCATCAGGCTGTAGGGGATGCGTTGCCGCGCCTCGGGCCATACCTTCAGAAACTGGTTGTAGCGCTCCTGGACAGCCTGCGCCTTGCTTGTAAATCCAAGCCAAAGAACAGCTTCAGGATCATAGCCCGTGAAAAGCTTAAAGCCCGCCGAGGCTCCCGCATTCTGCTTGGCCAGCAGTTCTTTGGCAAATCCCGACGCCAGCACATCCAGGCTGTTCCACTCCTCCACAAAACCCGGACGCAGCATCAGCTTCTTCAAGGCCGCCAGATCTTTCGGGGCTAGCCTGGCGGTAAGCAGTTGCATCTGCGCCGCTGACATGTCGGCATGTACGCTCTGCATGAGCAGCTCGACCGCCAGATCGTGCAGCGCCTTGAGCTTCTCTTCGTCGGCCTTGGCCGCGGTCCAGGCTGGGAACAGGACCTTCATCCAGCCCTCGTCTTCAAGAGCCCGCAGCACCTTCAACCCATCTTCTTCGTGCCCAATCTGTTCCAATTCCTGGCTGCGCGCGTGGGCTGAGATTGCCGCGATCACATCTTCCGCCTTGGCATTTTCGTAGCGGGACTGGGTCCTGGGGTCCATCTCCCACCCCAGGCGCGCGCGATAACGGGTGGCGCGGATCAGCAGCGACGGCTCCTCGAGAAAGCCGTAATTCGAAACCAGCCGCAGCGTCCGGGACTCGATGTCAGCCGCCCCGTTCAGCGGGTCCATCAGCAGCCCGAATGACCCCTCGTTAAGCGAGATGGCCATCGAGTTTACGGTAAAGTCGCGGCGGCGAAGGTCTTCCTGGATCGATGCCGGGTGAAAGACAGGCTTGCTCGGCTTCGGGTACTCCACCCGGTGGGTGCTGATCACGTCCACGCGCACAGTGCCCGGAAAACACAGATACAGGCTCCGCGAAGCCTCGTCTTCGCCCCACGTCTTTCCACCAAGTTTCTCCAGTGGTTTCTTTAGCTTGAGCACATTTCCATGAATTGCTACTTCAAGTTCGTGCACGGCGTGTCCGCTGGTCAGGTCGCGGACCGCATCCCCGGTGAGAAACAGTATTGTCCCAGCTTCCCGGGCGGCCTCACGCAACTGCGCCAGGGCATGCCGCTGGTCAGCCGAAAGCCGATTTTCCAGCAGATAGATGTAGTCGGGCATCCACTTCCCCGCTTCCGTCGCCCCAATTCTCCGCCAAGTGTCTGATGTTGTTAGCCTTATCAGTCACGTCGGGCAAAGCGGGCAAAGCAGTACATTAACACAACCGTGGCCCAATGGCTAGGGCTATAACGCTCCGGGAATGAAGGTAATTACCCGCGCAGCCCCAGCCCGTGTGCCCGGATCTGCGACCCGATGAAGAGTTTGGGATCGAAGACTTGCTGCTGGGCCATCCGTGCGACAATCCAATGCGATGGCCTCTGCGCGAAAACCCGTGATTGTGCGCAAGTTCTCCAGGGACTGGCTTGCCGGCTACGCCGGGCTGGGTTTCAGCGCAGACGCCGCCGAGCTGGAGATCCTGGACCTGGCCGGCAAGGTAGTGCGCGTTGGCTGGGAGCAGGTGAAGTGGGTCTGCTACGTCAGAGACTTCCCGGCCGGCACGGCGGACCAGGGCAACCCCGAGCGCCTGCTGCGGAAGCGCTTCCTCACCCGGCCGCGCGCTGCCGGACTCTGGCTGCGGCTGACGCTCGTTGACGGAGACGAGCTCGAAGGCCTCGCCGCAAACGACCTGACCCTGGTTCAGGGCGCCGGACTGCTGCTCACTCCGCCCGACACGCGCTCGAATACCCAGCGCATCTTCATTCCCCGCCGTGCCATCCAGGAGCTCGAAGTCCTCAGCCTGATCGGCGCCGCAGGCCACCGACGCGCCGCCGCCGGACTCCCCGCAACGGAGCAGCCTGAGCTGTTCCCCGGAGACGCGGAAAATTCCTAGCGTTACGCATCACGCCGGTAAAAACGGGCTCTGGAAATCCACGCCGGCAATCAATCTCACTCCCACTTTTGATCCGCGCCGCTCGCCCGATACCACTCTACCGTGCGCCGCAATCCCTCGCGGAAGTCCACCAGCGGCTCGTACCCCAGCAGCTCGCACGCCACGCGAATATCGGCAAGTGAGTCGCGGATATCGCCCGAGCGCGCCTCGGCAAACGCCGGTTCTCCGCTATATCCGGTCAGCTCGCGCAGCATCGCAAAGGTCTGGTTCAGCGTGATCCGCGAGCCCGTCGCCAGGTTCATCATCCTGCCTGAAACCTTTTCCGCGGGCGCCTCGGCCGCCAGCAGATTGCCGCGCACCACGTTGTCAATATAAGTAAAGTCGCGGCTCTGCTCGCCATCTCCATAAATTGTCGGCTGCTCCCCGGCCAGCATCTTCCGGCAAAAGATCGCCAGCACTCCCGAGTAATGCGAAGCCGGATCCTGGTACGGCCCGAAGACGTTGAAGTAGCGCAGCACCACCGTCTCCAGCCCATACACCCGCGCAAACGCGCGCATGTAATGCTCGCCCGCCAGCTTGGCTACGGCATAAGGGCTGATCGGGTTAGGAACCATCTCCTCGTGCTTGGGCAAGACAGGCGTATCGCCATACGCTGACGACGAGCCTGCGTATACGACGCGCCGCACCCCGGCTGCGCGCGCCGCCACCAGCAGGCTGAGCGTTGCATTCACGCAGCACTCGTTCGTCCCTGCCGGATCGGCCACCGACCGCGGAACCGATGCCAGCGCCGCTTCGTGAAAGACGATCTCCACGCCCGCGCAGGCCCTGGCGCAAATCTCCGGATCGCGCAGGTCGCCCTCGATGAACTCCATTGGCTCCAGCCCGGCCAGGTTCGCATGTTTTCCCGTGATGAAATTATCGACGCCGCGCACTGACTCGCCGCGGCCGAGCAGCGCCGCAGCGATCGAACGGCCAATAAAACCCGCGGCTCCTGTTACCAGAAATTTAGGCAAAGCTTCACTCCGCATTCACAAGGCGCAATGGGATTGCAAACCGTACCGCTAGCCTATTATCGCGCCCCGGCCGGCCGCCGGCGCTTCAGGTTTTCACGCCAGATGCCGCTCCAGCGCACGGGGCAACTCCGCATCTGCGCCGTCGCATCTTAATACGGAAAAGATTTTGCCGGAGCATGCATGCAACGATCGACTCTTCCCCCCATCCTGTTGCGCGGAATTTTTCCAGCCGCGCTGGCAGTTTTTAGCGCGTGTCCACTTTTTGCCCAGCCGGCGCCGCAGGAACATCTTGTTTCCCCCCAGGTCCTCCAACAACAGGCGCAGAGCGTCTCCGAGACCAGGGCGCAGAACATCCGCACCGTGACCGATTTCCTCAGCACTCCCGTGGCAGAGCGCGCCCTGCGCGACGCGCACTTCGATCCGGTCCAGGTGCAGACGGCGGTTCCGACACTGTCGGACCAGGAGCTGTCGAATCTGGCCGCGCGCGCGACCGGCGCACAGCAGCAGTTCTCCGCCGGCTACCTGAGCCAGTCCATGCTTACGCTGATCATCGTCCTGATCGCAGTCATCATCATTGTGGCCATCATCCATTGATGTTTCGCGCATGCACACCGGCTGCCGTGACGCTTCTGCTGCTCGCGGCGAGCCTGTGCGCGCAATCGCCTGCCGCACTGTGGATCGACGTGCCCTACGTGCGCCAGCCCCCGGAAGGCTGCGGTGCGGCGTCTATTGCGATGGTGATGCAGTATTGGGCGGTGCAGCCCGGCGGCCATGCGCAGCTGGACAGCAACGTTGCCGCAATCCAGCGCCAGCTTGATTCGCCGGCCGACCATGGCATTCCGGCCTCCGCCATGGTCAACTATCTGCGGCAGCATGGCTTTGTGGCCATCGCTTTCAGAGGCAACTGGAGTGACCTGGAAGACCAGTTGAAGAAAGGGCGTCCGCTGATCGCCGCAATCCGCCCGCAGGGGCAGGCGCAGTTGCATTATGTAGTCATTGATGGAATTGACCCGGCGCACGGAATCGTAACCATGAACGATCCCGCCGTGCGCAAGCTGCTCACACAGGAGCGTGCAGGATTCGAGAAAGACTGGAGCGCAACGCACAACTGGGTCCTGTTGGCCGTGCCGGCCGCGGCCAACTCCCGTTGAGGCTGGCTTTCTTTTTCCTTTTCCTGCTGGCGCGCGCGGCTGCAACGCAATGCACCAGCCAATCGGTCGATCCACGGCAGACGGCGCGCATCCAGCAGCTCTTCACCCGGCAAAACTGGGCCGAAGTTGTACGCCTGGCGGCTCCGCTCGCCTGCCGTTCGGCCGATCTCAACTTTGACTACGGCCTGGCCCTCGCGCATCTGCAGCAGTGGTCCGCAGCGCGCGCCGCCCTGCTCGCCGGCCGCCGCCAGCAGCCGAGGCAGGCGCGCTTCCCCGTCGAGTTGGCCGGCGTGGCCTTCGAGCAGAAGCGCTACCCTCAAGCAGCAGCGTGGCTCCGCCGCGCGCTCCGGCTTGATCCGGAAGATGAATACGCCAACAACTTCGCCGCCACCGTCTATTTCCTCATGGACAACACGCCGGCGACCCTCAAGTACTGGAACCGCGTCCAGAAGCCCTACATCGGCACGCTCACATTCGATCCGCAGCTTCACGTCCAGCGTCTTCTGCTGGACCGCGCCTTCGTCTTCTCGCCGGCCGCCATCGTCCACGAGAGCGATTTTGCCGCCACGCAGGCGCGCCTCAACGGCCTGGGCATCTTTCCCACGCATCACATCGCCCTGAGCGCGCGTCCCGGCGGCACGTTCGATGCCAGCTTTCACGCCATCGAGCGCAACGGCTTTGGCAGCACGCGCACGCAGGCGCTCGTCTCCACCTTTGCCGGCGCGGCTTACGAAACCATCTATCCGAGCTACTTCAATATCGGCCGCTCGGCCATGAACGTGGAATCGTTGCTGCGCTGGGACTCGCAGAAGCTGCGCGCTTCCATCGCTCTCTCAGCGCCGCTGCACAATCTGCCGCAGCACCGCTGGAGCCTGGCCACCGACGAGCGCGACGAAAATTGGACCATCCGCCGCTCTTTTACCGGGCCGGCTCCGTCCCTGGGCTCGTTGAAGCTGGAACGCGAAGCCGTCAGCGGCTCGGTGACGTCGTTTCACAGCGGCAGCTTTACATGGTCGCTCGGGGCCGAGCTCTCGCACCGGGTCTATCGCCACGTCGATTACGGCTCGGCGCTGACGCCCGGCCTCGTCGCTCCCGGATTCGCGCTCAAGCAACTGGCCTCCGCACAAGACAAGCTGCTCGATCTTCCCGAACACCGGTTCTCGCTCACCGCCGGCGCCAGCTCCGCATTCGGACGCCTGTGGTCCGCCTCGCCGCGCCTGTTTGAAAAACTGCAGGCCTCCGCGCTGGCCCACTGGCTCCCGCAGGCCGAGGGCGACCGTTACGAGATCCAGCAGCAGCTCCGCGCCGGCCGCACCTTCGGCTCCGCGCCCTTCGATGAGCTCTTTATGCTCGGCGTGGAGCGGGACAACGATCTCTGGCTGCGTGGCCACATCGGCACGCGCGACCGGCGCAAAGGAAGTTCGCCGCTCGGCTGCAGTTATGTCCTTTCCAACTCCGATTTTTACCGGCGCCTCTACGCCAACGGCCTGTTCACCGTTCAAGCCGGCCCATGGCTCGACATGGGCAAAATGAGCGCTCCCACACATGGCCTTTCCACCGGCCAATGGCTCTTTGACACCGGCATCGAGGCCCGGC
Organism: Acidobacteriaceae bacterium; assembly: GCA_030038195.1. Lineage (GTDB taxonomy): Bacteria > Acidobacteriota > Terriglobia > Terriglobales > Acidobacteriaceae > Telmatobacter. Next base: position 11,708 of record JASHPJ010000049.1, on the reverse strand, counting down.
TCACCGTGCTCGGCACAAGCGTGGTGCTCACGTATGGCCATGATCTGCGCGCCGGCACAAATGGATTCTACGGCGCGCTTGCCCGGTAATCGATTCCCCGCCGCACCCCTGCACGACTGATCCGGCTCGCGTGTGCTAAGGTTCAATCGTGAAATCAGGCAAGGTGAAACAGGAGGAAGAACAGCGCGCCGTTCCTGCGGCCGGGAAAAGGCGGCTTTTAAAAGGACTGGCCGTGAAAGACGGCCTGGTGCGCCACCCTTTCGACCTGGAGTATGGCGTGCGCACCAGCGGACTGGTTGCAGGCAGGCATTTGCTTGCCGGCCACCGACATGACCGCTACGCAACTGCGTATTACGCCGTTGCACCTTCGGTATTTCAGGCCATGATCGTGCGCTGGCGGCGATGCAGGCCGGTAGCGCCCATCGACGAATATACCTTCATCGATCTGGGAGCCGGCATGGGCCGCGCCCTGCTGCTGGCCGCCACCTATCCATTCCGCACCGTCATCGGCGTGGAGCTCAACTCCACGCTGGCGCGCATCGGCCGGCGCAACATGGATCTCTGGCGCGCCTCCGGACGCGCCCGCGCGCCGCTACGCATGCTCTGCCGCGACGTAGTGGAATTCGGTCTGCCGCCTGGCCCTTGCGTCGCGTTCCTCTTCAACCCATTTGGAGGGCCGGTGCTGCGCCGCGTGCTCAGCCGCTGGAGCCGCAGCCTGGCCAGAGACGAAGGACAACGGTCCGGGCAACTGGACATCCTGTATGTGAATAACGAGCAGGAAAGCATCCTGGCACGGCAGGCCGGTTTCAAGCGACTCTTCCAGGGCAAAGTCAGACGATCGCACGCGGACACGCTGGCCGACCGCAAGATTCTCACCAGCCAGCCCGGCGGCGAATACGCGGCCATGGCCTGGGAAGACTGCTCCATTTACCGTTGGATATGGAAGCCGGACGATACATCGCACATGAATCCACGGCAGAGCAGAGGCTTGCCCGCGAGCCGTCCGCGCGCATAAGCGAAAAAATTGAACGCAGCGAACGGCTGCGGGAGCGTGATCGTGACAAAACCGCGCCTGGTCCTGGGAATCGGTGAACTGCTGTGGGACATTTTGCCTCGCGGCCCACGGCCCGGCGGAATGCCGCTGGCCGGGTCTTCTGCGCTGGGACTGCTGGGCGGAGCACCCGCCAACTTTACTGTCATGACCGGGCGGCTCGGGAATCACGCGGCGATCCTGAGCCGCATCGGCCGCGATGCGCTCGGCCGCCTTGCCGTGGATCGCCTCGATCCCATGCCCGTGGACACCGGCACCATCGAAGTCGATCCGGTTCACGAAACCGGCCGCGTCACCGTGAGCTTTGTAAAGGACGAGCCGCATTACACCATCCATCAGCCGGCAGCCTGGGACTTCCTGGAGCTCACCGACGAATGGGTCAAGCTGGCCGAGCGCGCTGACGCCATCTGTTTCGGCACGCTCGCGCAGCGCAGCGTGGATTCGCGCAAAACCATCCAGACGCTGGCCGCAAGTACGCCGGCGGCGTGCATTCGCGTCCTCGACGTAAACCTGCGCGCGCCGTTCTACTCGCCGGAGGTCGTCCAGGAATCCCTGGAGCTGGCCACCGTGCTCAAAATGAATGAGGACGAAGCTCCGCTGCTGATCGATCTGCTGGGGCTCTCTCTCGGCAGCGAGCCCAGGCCCGGGGAGTCGAGAGCGGCCTATCTGCGCATCGGCGCCGAACGCCTGCTGCAGGAGTTTCCCGCGCTTGCGCTCGTGGCCATCACCAGGGGCAGCCGCGGCAGCCTGCTCGTCAACCGCGAAGAGTGGAACGACCATCCCGGCTTCCCGGTCAAGGTCGCCGACCCTATCGGCGCCGGGGATGCGTTTACAGCAGCCATGACCCACTACATGCTGCGCGGAGCCGGCTTGGCCACGCTGAACCGCGCCGGCAACCGCTGGGGTGGATGGGTAGCGTCGCAACAAGGCGCCATGCCCGCGCTGCCTGGCAGCGTGCTCGATGCAATTGCAGCGGCTATCGAAGACGAAAGCTGACCGGGCTGCTTCAAGAGCAGCCCAGCCGGCAATACAGGAACGGTTGCCGTAAAACCCCCTCGGTATCGCAAGTCGTTTTTCGCAATTCGGGTAAGCGTTTCCTGGTTGTCAGCCGGCGCGCGCCAGGGTTAGTATGGCGAAGTCATGAAGAAACTCACCGTTGTTGCCGCAACTCTGGGTGCGCTGGCACTGCCGTCTGCGTTCGCCGCGCAGGCGCCTTCGCTCACCGTCCATGTGGACCAGCCCACCGCCAAGGTGAGTCCCATGCTCTACGGCCTCATGACCGAGGAGATCAACTACTCCTATGACGGCGGCATCTATGCCGAGTTGGTGCGCGACCGCGCCATCGGTCATGGATTCGGCGCCTTGTCTCACTGGGCGATGGTGGCGCGCGGCAACGCCCAGGTAAACGTTTCGGGAGACGATGCCACCGGCCCGAGCGGCGCATTGACGCGCAGTCTCAAGGTGAGCGTAACGGCGGCCACCGCGGCTGCGCCGGCGGGCGTGGAAAACGATGGATACTGGGGCATTGCCGTAAGGCCGAATACCGTTTACAGCGGCTCGTTCTACGCAAAGACCGATTCCAGCGGCGTTCCCGTGACCATCAGCCTCCAGAACGACGAAACCGGCGTTGTAGCAGCCACGGCAACGGTAAACGGTCTCACCGGCGAGTGGAAACAGTACACGTACACGCTCAAAACCGGCGATGTGCCGGTGTCGAAAAACAATCATCTCATCCTGACCATCCCGCGGCCGGCGACCGTCTGGCTCAACCTGGTCTCTCTCTTCCCGCCTACGTATCACAATCGCGTGCACGGCAACCGCATCGACCTTATGGAGAAGCTGGCCGCCATGCATCCCAGATTTCTGCGCCTGCCCGGCGGCAACTATCTTGAAGGCGACCACATCGCCGACCACTTCGACTGGAAGAAAACGATCGGTCCCTGGGTGGACAGGCCGACTCACCCAAGCCCGTGGGGCTATCGCTCCTCCGACGGCATGGGACTGCTCGAATATCTGGAGTGGTGCGAGGACCTGAAGATCGAGCCCGTGCTGGCGGTGTATGCGGGCTATTCGCTCATGCAGGAGCATGTGGACCCCGGCCCGGCGCTCGAGCCGTATGTGCAGGATGCCCTCGACGAAATTGAATATGTCACCGGCAGTACAGACACCAGGTGGGGCGCTGAGCGCGCAAAGGACGGCCATCCCGCGCCATTCCCGCTCCACTACGTCGAAATCGGCAACGAAGACGAGTTCGACCGCTCCGGCTCGTACGATGGCCGTTTCGCGCAGTTCTACCGCGCCATCAGGCAGCACTATCCTGGCCTGCAGTTGATTGCCACCACGCCGGTGAAAAGCGTAACTCCCGACGTGCTCGACGAGCACTTTTACATGCCTGCCGAGCAGTCATTTCACGAAGCGCATCACTATGACCATCACCCGCGCAACGGTCCCAAAATCTTTGTCGGCGAGTGGGCCACGCGCGAAGGCGATCCCACGCCGAACCTCGAGGCGGCCCTCGGCGATGCCGCCTGGATGACCGGCCTCGAGCGCAACAGCGACCTGATCATCATGGCCAGCTACGCGCCGTTGTTCGTGAATGTGAATCCCGGCGGAATGCAATGGGCCACCGACCTGATCGGGTATGACACGCTCACCAGCTACGGCTCCCCAAGCTACTGGGCGCAGGTGATGTTCGGCGCCCATCTCGGCACAGAAGTGGTGCAGACGGATCTCGCCGATGCCGGGCTGCGCATCTATGCGTCGGTCACGCGCAATGCAGCGCACCGCAAGCTCTTCGTAAAAGTCGTGAATGCAACATCGGTAGCACAGCCAATCGCCATCGACCTGGAAGGCGCAGGCAAAGTCGGAGCCCAGGCATCGCTCACCACGCTGAGCGGCAAGACGCCCAACGCAACCAACAGCATCACCGATCCGCGCGTAGTCGTTCCCGTGCAGTATCCGGTCACAATCGCCGGCCCGAAGTTTACCGAAACCTTTGTTCCGTACTCTATCAACGTGCTTGATCTAAGTTACTGAGGCGTGCCGTTTTTTGCAGCTCCTGCGTCAGCCCTGCAGCATGAATGCTTCAAGCCGTGAGCTGTTTTCTCCTCGGCAGTACCGCGGTGTATAACGTTCCGGAGGAGTTCCTTCATGTTGCAGTGCATTCGCCGGTTCAAGTTCTCCATCTCTACCCTCTTTCTTTTCTTGTTGCTCCTCCTGCCGGCGGCACTGCTCGCCCAGGACTCCATTACGAGTCTTCGCCAGGGCTTCCTCAATCCTCCTGACGCCGCCAAGGCGATGATGCGCTGGTGGTGGTTTGGTCCGGCCGTCGTCAAGCCCGAGCTAGAAAAAGAACTGGTGACCATGCGCGACGCAGGCATCGGCGGCGTCGAAATTCAGCCCGTCTATCCCCTCATGCTTGACGACCCCGCCAAGGGTATCGTCAACCTTCGCTATCTATCTCCTGAATTTCTCGATGATATAAGCTTCGTCAATCAGAAAGCGCATGAGTTAGGCCTGCGCGTCAGCATAACTCTTGGCAGCGGCTGGCCGTATGGCGGACCCTCCACGACACTGGCCCTGGCCGCCGGCAGGCTTAAAGTTATCTCCGCTCCCGTCCATAACTCGGCTGTAACTCCTCCCCAGTTAGCTGACGGCGACAGCCTGATCGCCGCTTTTCTCGTCTCCGGCACGGAAAAATCCTTCAACCCGGCAACTGCCAGACGCTTCGATCCTGCCGGTCCACTCCCCGCCGGAGCCGGCAACGATACAGCTCTCTTTTTTATCTCCAGCCACACCCACCAGATGGTCAAACGCGCAGCCTTTGGCGCCGAGGGTTACGTTCTCGATCATTTTTCCCGCGCCGCAATCGATGAGCATCTCGCGGACGTGGCCACGCCGCTGGTAAAAGCCTTCGGCAGCCAGCCGCCTTACTCGGTCTTCTCCGACTCGCTGGAAGTGTACGATGCCGACTGGACTCCCGATCTTCCCGCAGAGTTCAAAAGGCTGCGCGGTTACGATCTCATCCCTCATCTTCCCGAGCTGCTCGCCGGTGGAACGCCGGAAGCAGATGCCGTACGCCACGACTGGGGAGAAACTCTCTCCGAGCTTATCCGCAGAAATTATCTCGAGCCGCTCACGCAGTTCGCTGAAGCGCATCATACGCAGTTTCGCTCGCAGACCTACGGCACGCCCGCCGTTATGCTGGCCGACGAATCGGTCCCCAATCTGCCTGAAGGCGAAGGTCCGCAGTGGCGCGCATTTTCTTATGCGCGCTGGGCCAGTTCCGCCAGCCACCTCTACAGCCGCAACATCACCTCTGCCGAAACGTGGACGTGGCTGCACTCGCCGGCCTTTCGCGCCACGCCGCTCGACATAAAGGCTGAAGCCGACCGTATGTTTCTCATCGGCATCAACCAGTTTGTAGGTCACGGCTATCCTTATTCACCTCCGGCAGCCGGCGAGCCCGGATGGGCTTTCTACGCCGCAGCCGTCTTCAACGCGCACAATCCCTGGTTCCCCGTCATGCCCGACGTGATGCGCTATCTGCAGCGTGTAAGCTGGCTGCTGCGGCAAGGCCGGCCCGCCAACGACGTCGCCATCCTTCTACCCGAAGACGACGCGCAGGCCGCGTTTACTCCCGGTCACGTGTCAGTAACTGACGAGATGCGCAAGCGGATCACTCCCGAGCTGATGAGCTTGATCTTGGATGCCGGTTATAACATCGACTATATTGACGCCTCGACCATCGATAAGTTGGGAGATACTCCCTATCCTATCCTGGTTATCCCTCCAACCGATCGCATCCCGCTTGGCACTTATGAGACGATCGCTGCTTATGCAGCGTCCGGCAACAAAGTCATTGCCATCGGTAAGTTGCCGTCGCTCGCACCTGGATGGATGGAGCAAGGCAAGTCACCGCAGGTCGCCGCCCTCTCGAAGAAGTTATTTCACGCCGACGGTCACAAGGGCATCTATCTCGCATCGGTCAACAGGTTATCAGGTGAGTTACCCGGCGTGCTCCATCGGGCATTACCGCCGGATATCGATGCAACCGGCCAGACCGCCGGACTTGGCTTTATCCATCGCCATCTTGCTGACAGCGACATCTATTTTGTGGCCAACACCGGCAATCAACCCATGGCCGCAGCGATAAAATTTCGCGCCCATCACGTCTTTATCCAGGCCTGGGACCCAGATTCCAGCCGTGTGTTATTTGCCGAGCCTCTCAACCACAGCGCACCTCTTGCTCTGCCGCTCGCTCCCTACGAGTCGCGCATCTTCGTGCTTTCAGATCGCCTCGAACCTGGAGAGAGTGTGGCCATGCAGTCTGCGCCGGCGCGCGAAGAGCAGCTTGCCGATTTGAGCAGCGGCTGGCGCATCCGATTTGCCGGCGCTTCTTCAGGCCAGTTGCTCCCTGTACTCACATCCTGGACAGACATAGCCGGCCGCCGCAATTACTCCGGTGAAGCCGACTACACCCGCGACATTGCAATCGCTCATCTGCCCGGCAGCGGCGAACGCATCGTTCTGGACTTTGGCAAGGGAACGCCGACCACCGACAACCGGCCCATCTATGCCAACGGCCTGCGCGCGCTGCTCGACCCTCCCATCCGGGAAGCCGCAATTGTCTATGTGAACGGCCAGCGCTCTGGTTCGCTCTGGCATCCGCCTTACCGCATCGACATCACGCCGTTCATTCACGCAGGCAAGAACCATGTCGAAGTGCGCGTCTACAACACGGCCATCAACCTGCTCGCAGGAGAGCCCCCGCACAACTACACCGCTCTCTACGCAAAGTACGGCAAGCGCTTCGAGCCGCAGGACATGGACAACCTGCGGCCTATCCCGTCCGGTCTCTTCGGCCCCATTCGCCTGTTGCGGGAAACGCCGGAATAACTCCGCCGGATGGTTATCACGATCCCGGATAGTTCCTTCGCGAGAGCGTATGGAAGACTCCGGCTTCCTGGCAGGGCCGGCTGCCTTTTCCCCTGGCCGCCGGCTGAATCAAGTCATGCGTGCGCAAACTCATAGCTCCATTTGCCGCTGGCTACAGGCTGCTTTGAGTTGAGCAGAATCCGGTATATCTGCGGCCCCCAGCTCATGCGCAGCCCCGCGTCGGCAAGCTCGATCGTCTCCACCTTCGGCTCAATCGCCGCGCCGTCATAGGTGAGCAGTGACGCCGCGCCATCTCCGGAAGCCAGCTTGAGCGTAATGCTTCCGCTGGGATCGACGCTCGCAATCCGCGGCGTCATCACCGTCAGGCTCACAGGAACGGCCTGTTCCAGCTCGAAGTTCTCTTCCACCGTAATGCGATCGCGCACGCGGTCCAGCGTTACCGTGCGGACCCATGACTTGACGCCGGCCTCTGCCGGATATGCCTGCGCAATATTGAATGAGTAGGCAGCACGCTTGTCGTCGCTCGAGTACTTGCGGTCCGTCGCCTTGAACTGCACGCCGTCGTGCTGCATTACGCCGCCAATCGTGGGCAGGTTGTGATAGGCCGACTGCATCGTCCAGATCGTGTACCGTTCCGGGCTGAAGGTCTTGGCCGTGTACGCTTCCACGCCCACATCGATCGCCACCGGCTGCCCGTCCTGATAAATGATGTAGCTGCCTGTGTCGTTGTGGCTATGGCTGCGTCCGTTGTTTGCTGCCAGCACGGCAAAATACATCCCATCCGCGGAGTTCGCTTTCAACCGTGCCGTCACCAGCCCCAGGTCCGGATACCACGAGTCGCGGATCAGCACGTCCTCGCCATGCGCGGCGCGCAACTCGGCCGCGCCCAGCACCTCGGGTAAAGCCCGCGACATGCTGGGCAGATTCAGCCCGTGCCGCTCCTCGGCGCTCGCGTTGGTTGCCGTGAGTCCGCGCCTAGCCGCATAGTAGGCGCCGAAGGCTGCGAGCTGTTCATCGTGCACCGCCTTGCCGTAGCGATAAAGCAGGTCGCCATCCGGCCCGGCATGCACATGCGCATCGCCATAGTCGATGTAATTGTTGTCACAGATGTGCGCGTTCAGGATGTATCGCGCCATCGCATCGATGAAAGGATTGGCAAGAACATTCGTCTTGTGCCCCGTAGCCGCATCGATCATGCTCACGGCCTCGAAGTAACACATGGGCGAAGCGCTGAAATATCCCGGTCCTTCTTCTTCGCCCGCGTCAGGCCAATACTGGTTCAGGTACTGGTCCAGGCTCTTGAGAATGCGCATCGTCTCGTGGATTCTTACCTGCGGATCTTCTTCGAGAATCAGGTTGGCCACCATGAGATTGGAGTTGATCCACGGCGTCCAGTTGTTCAGCCGCGCCGTGCGCGTGTTGGTCTCAAAGCCCATCCACCAGAAATCGTTGCGCTCGCGCGCCGGCTTCAGAATGTGCCGCTCGGCCTCGATCACGATGCGCTTGTTGATCAGCGGCGACACCTGGTCGAGCTGTTCGGCAAGCAGGTACTTGGTCCACGCCAGCAGTTGCACCGTCTCCGCGCCAAATAGCTCGACGATCGGATCGGTCACGTCGGGCAGTCCCGGCCCGCCCTTCTGCATGTACAAATGGGCCGGCGCGCCCCAGTAGGTTTCTTCGCAGATGAGCCACACGCCATTGGTAATGTCGTCCATGAACCGGCCTTTGCCCTCCAGGCATTCGGCCAGGACCACGTTCTTCAGGTGATAGCGCCGTCCGAAACTCTGCGCCTCGTAGTGCGAGCGGTTCCCATTGCGCTTGAACTCAAGAAAGCTCGAGGCCAGCAGCGCACTCCATCCGGTCTTCTGATCGGCTTCGGCCTGCGCAACAATCCTGGCATGGATATCGGCCGGAACCGCCTCCCATGGCCCGCGCTCACCCCAGCGCGGGTAAGGATGCCACGCATCCACCGTGAGCAGATTGCTGGTGAGAAATGCCTCGGTAAACGTCGAGCTCAGCAGGTTCTGCGGCGAAGTGGCCGGCGGAGCCCCCTGCCCCGCGATCGAAAGCGCGCCCATGGAGCGCGCCAGTTTCTGCTCGCCAGCCAGGGCAATGCTTGCTGCAAGAAAATCACGGCGATTCATAGGAGCAGTCCCTCCCTCGTATCCAGATTTGCGCTCGCTCCGCCCCTGGGTTGCGGCAACACAAGCTAAGCGATTAACTTATTGCGTCAGTCCAGAGAAATTTCGCAGCAGATTCCGGGGCAGCCTCGCGACCGCGTGCCAGTATACCCTCATCGCTCGCTCCCGTCTCGAACTCCGGTCCCGCATTATGCACTGCACCACTCCGCGCTGCAAGCCGCCGCAAAAACACGGGCTTTCAGCCCCTGGGTGCGAGAGCCGCCTGCCCCGCATTCGCTTCCAGTCCCGCCCCCCGTTCAAGTAAAGTGTCTGCAAGGTGATCATCGACTTCGCCAGGCGCGCGCACGACCATAACTGGGAACTCGATCCCATCACCCGCTCTCTGCTCGACACCGACTTCTATAAGCTGCTCATGCTCCAGTTCATCTGGAGAAACTTTCCGCGCACCCGCGCCACCTTTACGCTCATCAATCGCACTTCGGCAGCGCGGCTCGGCGACACGATCGATGTAGGCCAGTTGCGCCAGCAGCTCGAACACACCCGCAGGCTGCGCTTCCGTAAATCGGAGCTGATCTGGCTCGCCGGCAACACGTTCTATGGCCGCCGCGGCATCTTTGAGCCGGCGTTTCTTGACTGGCTGGAACGTGATTTTGCACTTTCTGACTATGATCTCTCCGTCGAAGACGGCCAGTTGAGCCTTCGCTTCCACGGCCTCTGGTCGGCCACCACCATGTGGGAGATTTACGCGCTCTCCGAGATCGGCGAGCTCAGAACCCGTGCTGCGCTCAAACAGCTCGGCGAGCTTGAGCTCGACATCCTCTATGCGCGCGCCAAGGCGCGGCTATGGGAAAAGATGGCGCGGCTGCGCGGCGTGCCCGACCTGAGCATCAGCGACTTCGGCACGCGCCGGCGCCACAGCTTTCTCTGGCATGAATATGTCGTCAACGCCATGCGCGACACTATCGGCTCCAGCTTCGCCGGAACCTCCAATGCCTATCTCGCCTACAAGCACGATCTTGAAGCCATTGGAACCAACGGCCACGAACTGCCCATGGCCATGGCCGCCATGGCCCAAAACGACGAAGAGCTGAAGACCGCGCAATACCGTTTGCTCGAGTTGTGGCAGCAGAGCTACCAGGGCGAGCTGCTAATTCTTCTCCCAGATACCTTCGGCACCACGCAGTTCCTGCGTGACGCGCCCGCGTGGGTAGCCAACTGGACCGGCCAGCGCATCGACAGCAAGGACGCATATGTGGCCGGTGACGAATACATCGCCTGGCTGCAGCGGCACGGCCGCGACCCGCGCCAGAAGCGCCTCATCGCCTCCGATGCGCTCGACGTGGAGCAGATCCTCGGCCTGCACGCCTACTTCGCAGGAACGCTCCTCAACGGCGCCTCGCCCGATGACTTTCGTTCCGCCAGCGACTTCATGGATGCAAGCCGCTGGGTTCCCGAGCGCCGTATCCGTTTCAGCGCCGGCTGGGGCACGCTGCTCACCAACGACTTCCGCAACTGCAACCCACGCGGCAGCGATAGTTTCAATCCCGTAAGCCTGGTGTGCAAGCTCACTGACGCGGATGGACGTCCCGCCGTCAAGCTCTCCGACAACTACTCCAAGGCCCTCGGCAATGCAGAGGAGACCGAGCGCTACCGGCGCGTCTTCGGCCTGGCCGGAGACGAATACATCGCCTGGCTCCAGCGTCATAGCCGCGACCCGCGGCAAAAACGGCTGATCGCCTCCGACGCTCTGGACGTGGAGCAGATCCTTGGACTGCACGCCTACTTCGCCGGAACCTTGCGCAACGGCGCCACCCCTGACGACTTTCGCTCGGCCGGCGATTTTCTCGACTCGAACCGATGGATCCCCGCGCGTCGCATTCGCTTCAGCGCCGGATGGGGCACGCTGCTGACCAACGATTTTCGCAATTGCAATCCGCAGGGTGGTGACAGTTTCAATCCCGTCAGCCTGGTCTGCAAACTCAGTGAAGTGGAGGGCAAGCCGGCTGTCAAGCTCTCGGACAATTACTCCAAGGCCCTTGGCGATCCCGAGGAAGCCGAGCGCTACCGCCGCGTCTTCGGCGTCGCCGGAGTGGCGGACGTGCCCGTTCTCACCTGAGTCCGCATCGTCAAGGATGGAGCGGACCGTGCAGGCTCACGATAGAACAATTGATTCGGCGGGTTATGCCAGCCAGCTTCGAGCCGAGCTCGCCTTGCGCAGCCGGCGCCACGCGCGGGGAAAGGCCCACGTGGAGAGCTACGGCAATCCGCCCGTGATTGTGTTCGCTCCGGAAAACGGGCGCCACGGCAACTTCTTTCCCCCGGCCTACACCGCGATCACGAGAAACCCGGGCTGGATGCGCCGTTTCGACAAGGTGCATGCGCAGGCGGCGCGCAGCCTGCCCACGCCCCCGGTCGATTTCGCGCGGCGCTGGCGCGAGCTCGACTCCTCCATGAGCTCCGACGCCTTGCTGATGAACGTCTTTTGCACGCCCGGCGTGGCCGAGTCTTCCGCGGTCCGCGCTGCGCTCGGCGTCGACGCGACAGAGAAGCTGAATGTCAAAGCGAGAGCGGAGCTGAATCTCAACGCGGGAGCGACGCCGCAGTTTGACCCCGGAGCC
>JASHPJ010000048.1 GCA_030038195.1 Acidobacteriaceae bacterium | reverse complement strand
GAGCGCAACACCCACAGCACACCGTTGACGAACTGACGGTTATCAACAGCCGTCCGCCCTACGTGCTCCACCCGACCAGGCAGCGTGTCCTTGATCCGTTGCCACTGCGCTTCGTTCAACTCATAGCGGCTTGCCATATCCGCAAGTCAAACAAATCAAATCCCAGATGCATAGTCTATATGTGGATACGCCCTAGTGTGCAAGGCGTTTATGGCACGCTTGGAGTTCCTACGACGGGAGATTTTCCCAGCGCCCGAGCGTGGGCTGTGACCTGGACAAGTAAGGACGCCAACCTTCAGCCTGACAGCAGAAACCTACAATTCACCGCAAACGCTGTAGCCGATTCGCCCGCCATCTATTCGTCCTGGCAATCGCAGCGTCGCTTGGGATAAGACCGGATGGCGGACGGTCTGCGAGCGACGAACCCCATTCCTTATTAGGATCGCGCCCCATGCGAAGATGCAACTCACCGCCTGCAGTAATTTCAGCGTGCGTCAGCCATGCGCGATTGAGCGCCTTTCCATTCAACGTAGCGCTCTGGATATAGACGCTATCAGCCGAGTTATTCTCAGCGATGATGACGAATCGCGCACCGGTAATTGGATTGCGGATAGTGGCGCGATTCACCAGCGGGCTGCCTATCACGTAAACGCCGTTGGCCGCATTGATGGGATAAAAGCCAAGCGCGGCAAAAACAAACCAGCTCGACAACTGGCCGCAATCGTCATTACCGGGAATGCCTGCGGGCGTGTTGTTGTAAAGCGCGGCGACTTTGCGCACCCAGTACTGCGTCTTCCATGGCGCGCCTGCGAACGAGAAGAGGTAGGCGTTGTGATTGCTCGGCTCGTTGCCTTGTGCGTCCTGGCCTACCATTCCGGTGATGTCGGGCCGCGCATTGAGAACCAGCGAGGGCGCGGTGAACAGCACTTCGAGCTTGGCGATGAACGGCGCGTCGCCGCCATGCAGCGCAATCAGCCCTTGCACATCGTGAGGCACGCTGAAACTGGTCTGCCACGCGTCGGTTTCAACGTAGTCTTCATACTCCTCGTCGGGGCGGAACGGCTCGCGCCACTTGCCGTCTTTGGTTTTGCCGCGCATGAAACCGGTGGAAGCGTCGTAAACATTCCTGTAGTTCTGGCCATACTTGTAAAATATCTGCGCATCGTCAGCCTTTCCAAGCAGTTCCGCCATCGCACCGGCGCACCAATAGTCATAGGAGAGATCGAGCGTGCAGGAAACCGAGCCGCCGTGCAAATCCACCGGGACATAGGAGTAGTTACGAAACATCGCCTGCAGCTCCCGATTCCCACGCGCTTCTGCGCCTGTCAACGCAGTGTCGCGAATTGCTGCATAGGTAGCTTCAACATCGAAGTCGTGCCAGCCGCGCACATATGCGCCAAGAATCATGCCTGCGGCATGGAAGCCGGTCATGCTCCAGGTCTCGTTGGCCCACAAGGGCCACATCGGCAGCGCATGCATGTTGAGCTGCTCATAGTCGATCAGCAGCGTGCGCAGAATATCCGTAGTCCGATGCGGCTGCGTGAGCATGATGAAAGGGAACTCGCCACGATAAATATCCCATATCGAGAGCGTGGTGTACTTGGTAAATCCTGGGTCGGCATGATTCTGGTGATCCTGGCCGCGATAGGTTCCATCTACATTGTTAAATGTGGCCGGCGCGACGAGTCCGTGATACGCGCCGGTATAAAAAGTTTCGATCAGCGCCTGTGAGGGCAGCGTGGCATCGAGAGCGATCAGAGCTTTTTCCCACGCGTGTGCAGTCTCGCCGGCGACCGCGTCAAAGTCCCAGTGCGGAATTTCGACAGACAGATTTTTCGCCGCGCCCTCCACGCTGGTGGAGGAGATTCCTACGCGCAAAACGAGCGGCTCGGTCGCGGGATCGCATGTAAAGATTGCCCTGATCTCTTTACCGGCATATTGATCGGCAACGGCAGCCTGGCTGATTGCGCCGTCGTTGCTCAGATCGATTGCACGCATGGGACGCGAGAACTCGATCACAAAATACACCTGCCTGTCCGCGGCCCATCCGTGTGTAGAGCGCATACCGCTGATGCGTGACATGCTCTCAATCTTCAGCTCTGCGTGGTAAACCCTGCAGCCCAGGCCATGCGCAAGATCGACGATCATCCCACAACGCACGCCCGGCGGCAATTGAGGATAGTGGTACCGGTGCATGCCGCATCGTGTTGTGGCGGTCAACTCTGCATCAACGCCAGGTGTGTCAAGATGCACACTGTAATAACCGGCACGCGCAGTCTCGCGCTGATGCGAGAAGAACGAGCGATAGCCCGGCGTCTTTGCGCCAAAGACCCATCCGGAATTTTGACCTAGAGCCTCGATCTGCATCTCGGCAAGCGCTTCGGGGATACCCACATCCCATGCCCAGTTCTTTCCTTCAACCAGTGGCATGATCAGCACATCGCCAAGGTCTGCGCCTCCCGTCCCTTGTACATGCGTATGGCTGAAACCGGCGATGACGTTGTCAGGATAGTGATAGCCGGAGCAATGCTCCCACCCGTAGTAATCGCCGCGCGTATTCCATCTTGGTTCCGGCGGGCCGCTTGAGTCGGGGCTGAGCTGCACAAGTCCAAAGGGCGCCACGGCGCCGGGAAACATGTGGCCACGCCAGCCTGTGCCGATCATCGGATGAACAGAACGCACGGCGTCGTCCGCCGCAGACGACGCGTGCGCAGGCTGGCCATTGAGGCCGCGCACCAAGGCAGCACCTGCTGCCGCAGTCACAGATGTTTTCAGAAACTCTCGTCTCTTGATTCCAGGCATCTCAAATTCTCGTTTAGCGTTCAATCAACTCGCTGAGATTCGTGTATTCCGTTTTATGCATGAGCAGATTGGTTGCGATATGGGGAAGGCCACACCACAATTTCTGCCGAGGCATTCCCGAGAGACGGATGCGAGACGGCAATACGAATAGTACCGGCCGATTCACGCTTCGACTTCACATAGACCGCGCCGACTCCGCCGTTTGCATCGAGTACGAATGGATTGTCGCCGACCAGCATTCCCGGCCCGTGCAGTGTGAGTGTGATTGCGCAGTTGGCGATAAATCTGCGGCGCGTAAAGCAGTTTTCTCCCATTCCCATCCTTCGGTCCTCATGGCCCTCCGTGCAGATGCGCCCTCCTCAGTGGTTTATTGTTCAAGAACCACCGCGACGGATCGGCATGGAATCTCCATCGTATCCCGCATTGGCTCGGGATCGGGGCGCTCCGGCGTAACCACCACGAGTTTACCTGGATTGGGTAGATTCACCTTTGCCGGCACGGCCTTGTCGTTCTCCATGTTAACCACCACGACAGCACGGCGTCCTGTGTGCGCACGAAATACGGTATAGCGAATCGAGTTGGCATTTGCGGTGACAGTTGCACCCAGCATGTCACGGAATTCGCCATCCCACAGATATTCGCGGTATCTGTGCCGCAGTGCATCGATCTTTTTCCCGTAGGCCAGTGTCAGCGGGTAATCCGTAACATGGCCTTTGAAGTTGTACGGCTCGTAGCTGATGATGTAGCGATACGCGAGGATCAGGTTGAGCATCTCGCGATCGTCGAATCCGGTGACAGCCGCCATGAGCGGCATCTGCGAATCGAGATAGCGGCATACGTGCCGTGTGCCCGAGCCAAAGCGGATATACGAGAATGGGTAATACTGCATAAGCCAGTCTTGTGGGCCCTCGCCGGCAAAAAGAAAATCGGGATTTACCTTATCGGCCGCAGCGTGGAACTGGCGCGCCAACGGCATGTCGCCATGAAATAGATAACCAGGCGCGGTGTAGCCGTGATCCTGGCTGAAGTTGTAAAGCACTCCGTTGTGCTGCAGTACCTCATCGAAGAGCCAGCCCGATGCGCCAAGCGCGAGTGTCTTTTCAAACTGCCGTGTAGCGATGTCTCGATACTGCTCACAGAGCACATCCATAATGGCGCGGCGGCGATTGTTGATGCCGGCAAGCTGCGTAGGCGTGGTGTAACTGTAGCTGTCTGACTCATAGGCAACACCATAGGGATCGGTAGCCTGATATTGATAGAGCTCTTTCTTGTACCACTCGGTGGTGAGATCGGCAAAGTAGAGCTTGCCGAAGAGAATCATCTTCACGCCCTTCGATTGAACACGCGCGATGGCGTCGTGCAGTTCCTGCCATGTGCCCAGGCCGGGATCGGTGTCGAGCGAAGGATCGCCGCCATCCTGGCCGCCGCGATTCCAGCCCACCAACTGAATGGCCGTAACGCCGTTGGCCGCGCACTCCTCGCCGTACTCAACAATCTTTGGATAAGGAATGGTGTAGTCCTGCTCGGCGCCGTCCACCTGCAGTTGCTGCCACGAGTGGATGTCTTTGGCCCAGTCGGGAATGTGCGGCTGGACGTACCAGGTGGATCGCCATTCGCGATAAACATCCACGCCGGCGTGCCAGTCGCCATCATAGGCGCACATGACAACCGGAGCGAGTTCGACGCTCGAATGCGGATGTGCAAAGACGAAGTGGCAGGTGCGGAAATCGAGATGCACCGGAATACCGGAGATCTCGTCCTGCCGCGGAACATCGGCAGTGATAGATTGAACAACGCCAGGATGCTGCACAAAAGTGAATTCGAGATAGTAGCGCACGGTAGGATCGTGCACGCCGACATAGATGCCCTGCTCCGGCGATTGGATCAGGCAGAAGAGGCTCTGGTTTGAGCCAATAGTTTTGGTTGGATAATCGACGCCCCAATAGCCTTTTTCGTTCGAGAAATGCGGATATATCTCGTCACCGGCGAGATTGGCATACCACATGTGCCCGGTCTGCATGCTGCTCTCGCGGCCGGGAGAATTCAGATCGCCGAAGTAGGGATAGTCGATGGTCTCGACAGGGAGCTCCGAATCATTCTGCAGTGCAGGCTCAAAGGTGAGCGCTCCGTCTTTGAGCGTGACAGTTGCAGTAAACGTGATGGGAAGAACACCGCCATGCTCGCTGAGCAGATTGGACCACTTGAGACGCACCTGGTTGGCCGACACCTTCTCTACACTGGCAGTGCGCTGCTTGCGACCCAGCACAAAGTTGGCTCGCTGGTTGGGCAACGGGGCAAGAAGGCGGAAGGAGACGCCAAGTTCCGGACGGCGCTCGATAACCCAATTGGTCGATTTGCGATGTATGCGCGTGAGCGCGCCGGTGCCTTTGTCGAAAGCAACCAGAAGCCTGTTGTCTTCAAGAATCAATTCGTCTGATCGGGCGGCCATTCCCTCCGCCGCATAGGCTTCCGCGCGGTCGGCAATCGCACTCATGGCAGCAAGGCTCGCAAGCTTATTGAAAGTTCTCCTGTCCATACCTCTCCTTGGGTTCCCACATGGATTGACCCGGCAACGCGCACCGTGCGGCATTGAAACCGCGCAATATTTCGCAGGGGAGGGCCGCAAGGTGGAAATATAGACGCGCAACAGAAGCAAGTCAAGAGATCGGTTTCCCGTTGATCTGGCAAAAATATTCGAGCCTCGATTCTTCCATAAGCTATTGATATCAATCATTATCAATCCGGTTAAATCTCAGATGCTTGACACCACAGTCTCGCGCACAGTAACGTTTCTGCGACAAAGGCGAGAGACCGGGTGCCACATTTACGGATTTATATGCGCGCGGCAGAGGATGGGGAACCTGCATGAATACGGCAACGGCAGTGAACAACGCAACGCGGCAGGCACTCGAAGCTGGCGAGGGGATTCTCCGGCTCGCGCCCACATGGGTTCCACGATCTTATCTGGTGCCGGGCCGCAGGCTCAAGCTCGATCAGCGCGATTTGTATGCGTATGGAATGCACCGTGGCGGCATCGATGAACGCTGGCTCGCTTCGACTACGCCGGCGATGAACGAAAGCCGCACTCCCGATGAAGGCCTGAGCTACGTGGTCTTCGACGGCCAGAGATTTACGCTGAAAGACGCCATGGAGGCTGAAGGGGCGCGGCTGATCGGACGTGCGATGTGGGACAGGTGGCGCCGCTGGCCGGTGTATAGCAAGTTCTTCGACAATCTCGGACCGATTCCACATCATCTGCATCAGAGCCAGGAGCAGGCGGTGCTGGTGGGGCGCGAAGGTAAGCCGGAAGGCTACTATTTTCCCCCACAGTTGAATGCGACCTCAGGCAGTTTTCCGCATACCTACTTCGGGGTTGAGCCTGGAACGACACGCGAGGATGTGATTCGGTGCCTGGAACGATGGAGCAAGGGTGACAATGGGATTCTCGACTATGCGAAGGCTTACCGATTGAAGCCTGGCACGGGCTGGCTGGTGCCTCCACGGATTTTGCACGCACCCGGTTCCCTGCTCACTTATGAGCCGCAGTGGGGCAGCGACGTGCTCTCGATGTTCCAGTCGATGGTGGATGGACGTGAGGTGGCGCGTGCACTGCTGACGCAGGATGTTCCGGCGAGCAAACACGACGATCTCGGGTTTCTTGCCGATCTTATCGACTGGCCCGCAAATACAGACTCCGAGTTCAAAAAGCATCACTACCTGGAGCCGATCGCGGTTGCCGATTCTTCCAGTGAGGATTATATCGACAAGTGGATCGTGTACGGAACGATTGATGGCGAGCAAAAATTCAGCGCGCGTGAGCTGACGGTGATGCCCGGCGCACGGTGCACCCTTCGCGACTCTGGCGCTTACGGACTGATCGTAACGCAGGGGCATGGCCGTATCGGCAGCCTCAAAGTGGATTGCCCGGCGCTCATCCGCTTTGGGCAGATGACGCGCGATGAGCTCTTCGTTTCATGGGAAGCGGCGACGGCGGGCATTGCGTTTATCAACGACTCGGCAACCGATCCGCTGGTGACGCTGCGCTATTTTGGCCCCGACGTGCATTCGGATATGCCGGAAGTCGGCGATCATCTGCGCCAGTAACCACTCCGGAGAATCGAAGATGCGCATGCAACATTTTGAAGAACGCAACGAGGAGATTCGCGAGCGGTTCCGCACGCTGAAACACAGTTCGCCAGAGAAGCTGACGACTCGGGTCAAGCTCTCATGGAGCAACTGGGGATTCGGCCGTGAACCGCTTGCCGAGTCGGCCGCGCGCCTGGAAAAAGCCGGCATCCACTACATCGAGTTGCACGGAAATCACTACGGCTCCGATCTGGGCTATGACGGAGAATACTTACTCAAATGCAAGCACCACAATCTCCGGCTGGGTGCCTACGCGCATGGGTGGTCCCCAGGTGCCGCAGCCGGTGCTTGTGTACACCTGCAGCGCGCCAAAGCAGTGCAGGCCGCGGGTGAAGCGGCCGAAGATGCGGCGCGTGAGCCAGTTGAAGGGGAAGATCTGGCCGCCGTGCGTGTGGCCGGAGAGCTGCAGGCCGATGCCCGCCTGTTCCACGATGGGCAGGCGCACGGGAGCGTGGTTGAGCAGGATGCTCGGCTGCTCAGGGCCGGGGCTGAGCGACTCGAGCGTGGCGCGCACGCGCAGCGGGTAGGTGGCTTCGTGATAGGGAATGCCGAGGACGTGCAGGCCGTCGACGGTGACCCGCTGGCTGGAGAGAACTTGAATGCCGGTGCGCGCGATGGCGGCAACGTATTGCGCGGTGTCGTGAAACTCTTCGTGGTTGCCGGTGGAGAAGTACATCCCGAAGGTCGGCGTGAGCTCCTTGAAGGGTGCGACCAGGCGGTCGAGGTCGGCGTGAGTGCCGTCGAAGATGTCGCCCGGCAGAAAGACGATGTGCGGATTGAAGCTGGCGGCGAGCGCGACCACGCGGTGTGCGAAGCGCGCACCGTTGATGTTGCCCAGGTGCAGGTCGCTCATGAGCACGGCGCGGCGGCCACGCCACGCTTCAGGCAGATGCGGCAACCGGACGGCGATACGCCGGACGCGGACGATGCGCGCGTTTATCAACCCATGGATTCCCGCGGCAAGAGCCAGCGCAA
This sequence comes from Acidobacteriaceae bacterium, assembly GCA_030038195.1. GTDB lineage: Bacteria > Acidobacteriota > Terriglobia > Terriglobales > Acidobacteriaceae > Telmatobacter. The sequence goes on along the minus strand of JASHPJ010000048.1, from coordinate 5,751 downwards.
ACAGCCCCATGCCGATGAGTGGGTGTGCTGCGGCGGCATGGGACGGAGCGATGATGCGTACGGCGTACCAGACGGGCCAGCTCAGGCAAGCGGCCAGAAAGAAAAAGTGGGCGAAGCCCAGCCAGACCGATGCGAACTTGTAGAAGAGTTCGATGGCCAGGTTATTCCAGCGGAAGCTGAGCAGCGATGCGGCAACGAAGAGGAAAGACAGGAGGAAAAGAGTGATGCGCAGGCCGGACTCGGGCGGGTCGATAGAAAGCGGGAACCCCAGGGAACCTGGCCAGAAGCTGATCCAGGTGTGAAAGAGAAACCAATGGGCGAGAAACAGGATGACTTGGATGAGGGAAATGCCCAGAACAGGCCAAGCTTTCAAACCGGAATCTCCTTGCTCACCATCATTGCATGAGCGGCTTGCTGAGTTGGACGCGCGTGCGCAGCGCGCCGATGCATGAAACAATCTTTTCATGTGCCAGACCGCGGACCATGCGCTGGGAATCTACATTTCGATCCCGTTCTGCCGGTCGAAGTGCACCTATTGCAACTTTGCGTCGGGGGTATATCCGGCCAGCCAGCATGGAAGCTACGTGGAGCGGGCGATCGAGGACCTGTGCGGCGCTGGCGCGTGGGCGGAGCGGATGCGCGTGGAGTTGCCGCGGCGCGTGGATACGGTATACCTGGGCGGAGGCACGCCGAGCCTGCTGGAGCCGGGGCTGCTGGCGGCGCTGTTCGACGCGCTGCGCGCTGCGTTCGACCTGGATGCGGACGCGGAGATCACGATGGAGTGCGCGCCGGGCCAGGTGAGCGACGCAACGCTTGCGGCGATGATTGCGGCGGGCGTGAACCGCGTGAGTCTGGGCGCGCAGTCGTTCGTGGACCGCGAGGCGCAGATGAGCGGGCGGCTGCATACGCGGGCGGTGATCGAGGAGGATTTGCAGCGGCTGCGCGCGGCCGGGATCATGAACCTGAATGTGGACCTGATTGCCGGGCTTGCAGGGCAGACGGCTGCATCGTGGGAGTGGTCGCTGGACGCTTTGCTGGCGGCGCGCGTGGCGCATGCCAGCGTGTACATGCTGGAGGTGGACGAGGAGTCGCGCCTGGGGCGGGAGATGCTGCGCGGCGGCGCGCGCTACTACGCAGAGCTGGCGCCAACGGACGAAGCGATTGCCGCGATGTACCAGCGGGCCATCGAGCGGCTTGGCGAAGCAGGGTTGGCGCAGTACGAGATTTCGAACTTCAGTGCGGCTGGATTCGCGTCGCGGCATAACCTGCGCTACTGGCGGCGGCGGCCGTACCTGGGCATCGGATTGGATGCTGCGTCGGCGCTCATCGCCTTGGATGCTGCCGGGATGGAGGCTGGGCCACGGGATCTGCTGCGCACGAAGACGACGGATGACCTGATGGAGTATCTTGCCGGTCCGAAGAGCGCGGAGACGACGTGGCTGAGGCCGGCACAGCAGCTCGAAGAGGCATGGTTTCTGGGGCTGCGGCTGAATGCGGGCGTCGATCTACGCGCGCTCGATCGCGAGTTTGGCGCGGACGCTGCGGCTGCGGCGATGCCGGTGGTCGAGCAGCTCGCTGATGATGGGCTGGTGCGCATGGAAGATGCAACGGTGCGGCTCACGGCGCGCGGACGCCTGATCTCGAACGATGTGTTTCAAGAGTTCCTTGGCATGGCGAGTTGGCGAGTTAGCAAATTAGCGAGTTACGGCAAAACCAGAGAAGGTGTGGTCCGTTCAGTTTTGTGAAAGGTCGCCGCTCCTTGCGGTCGCGGCGACTTGAGTGCCGTAGCTCCGGGATACAGCATCTCTGGTTTTGCTAGAGCGGGAGCGTGGCTGGGATCGTGTCATGCTTTCCCACCTTAACCGTCCGCTGGAGCGGACGGCGAAGGTGGGGCACCCGTTTTCGTGCCTGGGTTGGAGGATGCTCTAGTCGACGAAGTTGACTTCGGGCTGGATGGGAATGATGCCGCGCTCGTGGCCTAGCTCCAGCAGTCTGCGGATGGCTTCGCGGCCGTCGGGGCCGTAGTCAAGCGTGCGGTCGTTCACGTACATGCTCACGAAGCGGTTGGCCAGGCGCGCGTCCAAGTCGCGGGCGAACTGCATGGCGTACTCGAGAGCCTGCTCCCGGTGGTCGAGCGCGTGGCGGATGGAGTCGCGCAGCGCCTTGGAGATGATCTTGTGCGCCTCTGCGCCCAGCGAGCGGCGAATGGCGTTGCCGCCCAGGGGCAGAACCAGGCCGGTGGTTTCGCGCCACCAGACGCCCAGGTCGATCACCTTGTAAAGGCCGCTCGACGAGTAGGTAAGCTGGCCCTCGTGGATGATGAGGCCGGCGTCGTAGGTGCCGGCGAGAATGGCCGGAATGATCTTGTCGAAGGGAACGGTCTCGGTCTTGATTCCGGAGTTGAAGATCTTGAGCGCGAGATAGGCGGTGGTGAGCGTGCCGGGTACGGCCACCTTGGTGCGGTCCAAATCCGCCGGCGTGAGCGGCCGGCTGGAAACGACCATGGGACCGTAGCCCTCCCCTACGCTGCCGCCGCAGCCCATGAGCGCGTAGTTCTGCTGCAGATAGGGGTAGGCGTGGAAGCTGATGGCGGTGACGTCGTAGAAGGCCTCTTCCTGGGCGCGGCGGTTGAGGGTTTCAATGTCACAAAGCGTGTGGGTAAAGCGGTAGCCGGGCACACGAATCTTGTTGGTGGCCAGGCCGTAGAACATGAAGGCGTCGTCGGAGTCAGGACTGTGGGCGATGGAGATATCTCTTACGACATCGGCGACTGAGGCTTCAGATTGCTGGGTGCTCACTGGAACAACATCCTTTCGGGTAAACAGGGAGGAAAGCTAATTTTTACGATGCGAAGCACGCGCGCAGGAATACGCTGGCAATCCCGACGCCTTTTTCGACTAGTGTAACCGGAATGCTATGCGTTTCGGCGGGTGGATTGTATTTGCCGTGTTTTCATGCATTTCTGGCGACGCGACGACGCAGGGACAGGACGCGGGATTGCGCGGAAACGGCAGCCGGAGACAGCGATATGGAGAGCTCTTTGCTCAGGGGCACCTCGGAAGGGTTTCGCTTGTGCTTGGCGTCGATTCAGGATTCCAGGTCAGTTTCCTGCGTGGACGGCGCGTGCCGAAGATTGGCGCGATGGATCCAGATGTGGCACGCTACAGCCGCCGCTACGAGCAGCAGCGCTCCCAGTGAAACCAGAAGTCCAATCATCAGCCAGCGCATAGGTGCAGACCACCCAAGAATACCAGAGGGGTGGGGCCTGCTGGAGAGTTTATCGGATGCTGGCCTGGGCCTGCGCCACGGGTGGATGGTCGATTTTTCTCAGGCTGGCCAGGAGCCATTCGAGATAGGGATGGCTGCCGGATTCGACGTTGAGGACGAGGAACTCGGGGACCTGGTAGCTGTGCAGCTCGTGCAGACGGGCTTCAAGAGCGGCCAACTGGTCGGGAGCGGTTTTGAGCAGCACCAGGGTTTCGGTGGAGGACTCGATCTGGCCTTCCCAGCGGTAGATGGACTCGACGGTGGGGATGAGCGTGGCGCAGGCGGCCAGCCGCTCTTCCACGAGCGCGCCGGCCAGGCGGGCGGCCTCGTCGTGGTTGGCGGTCGTGGTCAGGACGATGCGGGCTTGGGGTGTGGCGTCGGGCATGAAGGGGTTCCGGAATCGATTTGCATTTTGCCAACCTGCGCCATGGAATGCAAGCAGCTTCTCCAGGACAATAACTTGCAAACCCGGGATGGAACGGATTCCTGCGTCGTTGGTAAGGAATGCCGTTGCTTTTTCTGACCGCGCCGTCGCCATTTGAATCGCATCTGGCTTGCCCTATCCGCCCCTGTGTTGCAGTATGGACCTTGCGGCTGGAGCAAAACGGGGCACTGGCGGAGAGGAATGATGACGACGGCGATTAGGTTTGGCACTTCAGGATGGCGGGCGATTGTGGCCGACGAGTTCACGGTGGCCAATATCCGGCTGGCGGTGGCGGGGATTGCGGCGTATGTGAAGACGCTGCCGGAGCCGCATCGCGTGCTGGTGGGGCGCGATCCGCGGTTTCTGGGCGAGAGCTTTGTGAACCAGGCGGCGCGGGTACTGGCCGGTGCGGGCGTCACGCCCATCGTGATTCCCGAGGCCGCGCCGACGCCGGCGATCGCGTATGCGGTGCGGACGCTGAAGACCTGCGGCGCGATCAACTTCACAGCTTCGCACAATCCGCCAGAGTATAACGGCATCAAGTACTCCACGCCGGACGGTGCACCGGCGCTGCCGGAGGTGACCAGCCAGATTGAGGCGGCGATAGCCGCGCTGCAGGCGAGCGGCGCGGCCGTTCCGCAGGCAGATCCCGGCACGGAGACAGCCGACGTGAAGTCGGCGTTTTTGAAGCGGCTGGCTGAGCTGGTCGATCTGAAGGCGATTGCCAAGTCGGGGATCAAGGTGGTGTACGACCCGTTCTGGGGTGCGGGGCGCGGGTACACGTCCGATCTGCTGCGCGAGGCGGGCGTGACGGTGGAGACAGTGCACGACTACCGCGACGTTCTATTCGGCGGCCATGCGCCGGAGCCGGACGATCATCTGCTGGCCGACGCCAGGAAAAAGATGAAGGAGATCGGCGCGGTCCTTGGGATTGCGACCGACGGCGATGCCGACCGCTTCGGCGTGGTGGATGCGGACGGCACGTTCCTGCAGCCGAACTACCTCATTGCCCTGCTCTTCGACTATCTGGTGGAGACGCGCGACTGGAAGAACGGGGTGGCCAAGAGCGTGGCCACCACAAATCTTGTCAACGCACTGGCTGACTATCACAAGGTGCCGCTCTACGAGACGCCGGTGGGATTCAAGTACATCGGCGAGCTGATTATCGAGGACAAGATTGCCATCGGCGGCGAAGAGTCGGCGGGACTGACGATTCGCGGCCACGTGCCGGAGAAGGATGGCGTCATCGCCGGGCTGCTGGCGGCGGAGATGGTGGCTACGCGCGGCAAGAGCCTGGGCATGCAGCTCAAAGAAATGTTTGGCAAGGTTGGTTCCTATTACCCGGTTCGCGAGAACTTCCGCTTGACCCCGGAGGGGAAAGCCCGTTTCACTGAGAAGTTGAAGACCGATCCGGCGGAGCTGAGCGGACGCAAGGTGACGAGCGTGGTGCGCACCGACGGACTGAAGCTGATCCTCGACGACGGATCGTGGGTCTGCTATCGGCTTTCCGGCACCGAGCCGGTGGTGCGTGCCTATGCGGAGGCGCGCAGCGAGCAGGATATGGAAGCGCTGAAGGCGGCGGCGGAGAGGTTCGTGCTGACCTCTTAGCGGTGTTGCGGTCTGTGGTTTCCCATCTTTGTGCTTGGATTGAGCACGGAGGGGGTGGCGTACCCGTTTCTGTTTTGGTAGCCGGTTGAAAGTGATTCGGGGATGTGAGCTGAGGTTGGATGGCAGACAAAGAAATGTATCAGACGGAAACGGAAGCAGCCACCCAGGCGCCGGAGCCCATGGGCGCGCGCGCCATCGGATGGGCGCAGCGCGTGTGGCGGCCGGCGGGAACTGGCGTTGCCGTGCTGCTGGCGCTGCTGGTTACCTGGCACGTGGTCAATGGCAAACACGGGCTCTCCGTTTGGCAGAAGGAGCGCACCGAGGATCGCCACCTGCAGCAGGAGATTAAAGACCTGCGGCGGGAGAACTCCGACATGCAGCAACAGGTCGAGCGGTTGAAGAACGATCCTGACGCAATCGAGCGCGAGGCGCGCGAAAAGCTGCACTACGCC
>JASHPJ010000047.1 GCA_030038195.1 Acidobacteriaceae bacterium | reverse complement strand
TTCGTCGATCAGCCGGCGCACTTCAAGGTCGATCTGGCGCGCCGTCTCTTCGCTGAAGTCGCGGTGCTGCGCGATCTCGCGGCCCAGGAAAATCTGCTCTTCCTTCTTGCCGAAGGTGAGCGGGCCGAGCCGGCTCATGCCGTACTCGCAGACCATGCGGCGGGCAAGGTCGGTTGCGCTCTCGATGTCGCTGCCGGCGCCGGTGGACATCTGGTTGAGGAATATCTCCTCGGCCACGCGTCCGCCGTAGGCCGTGGCCAGCCGGGTTTCGAGATACTCGCGCGTGTAGTTGTGCCGGTCGTCGGGCAGGTAGACCGTGACGCCCAGGGCCATGCCACGCGGGATGATGGTGACCTTGTGGATGGGATCGGAGTGGTCGCGCATGAACGAAACCAGCGCGTGGCCGGCCTCGTGATACGCGGTCACCTTCTTCTCTTCGTCGGTCAGCAGCATCGACTTGCGCTCGGCGCCCATCAGGACCTTGTCCTTGGCCAGCTCGAAGTCGTACATGGTGACCTGCTTGCGGTTGGCGCGCGCGGCGTTGAGCGCGGCCTCGTTCACCATGTTGGCCAGGTCAGCGCCGCTGAAGCCCGGCGTTCCGCGGGCCAGCACGTTGAGGTTGGTGTCGTCGGAGACGGGCACCTTCTTGACGTGCACGCGGAGCACTTCCTCGCGGCCACGGATATCGGGCAGACCGACCACAACGCGGCGGTCGAAGCGGCCGGGGCGCAGTAGCGCGGGATCGAGCACGTCGGGCCGGTTGGTAGCCGCGACCAGGATCACACCGTCGTTGGACTCGAAGCCGTCCATCTCGACGAGCAACTGGTTGAGCGTCTGCTCGCGCTCGTCGTGTCCGCCGCCCAGGCCGGCGCCGCGATGACGGCCGACCGCATCAATTTCGTCGATGAAGATAATGCAGGGAGCGTTCTTCTTGCCCTGCTCAAAGAGGTCGCGGACCCGGCTGGCGCCCACGCCGACGAACATCTCGACGAAGTCGGAACCGGAGATAGAGAAGAACGGCACATTCGCCTCGCCGGCCACGGCGCGGGCCAGCAGCGTCTTGCCGGTTCCCGGAGAGCCGACCAGCAGCACGCCCTTGGGAATGCGTCCGCCGAGCTTCTGGAACTTCTGTGGCTCGCGCAGGTATTCGATGATCTCCTTGAGCTCTTCCTTGGCCTCATCCACGCCGGCCACGTCTTTGAACGTGACTTTTTTTTGCTGCATGGAGAGCAGACGCGCGCGGCTCTTGCCGAACGAGAGCGCCTTGTTGCCGCCCGACTGCATCTGGCGCAGCATGAAGAACCAGATGAGACCCAGCAGGACAAACGGGCCGACGTTAAAGAGCAGCGGCAGCAGGATGTTGCTCTGCGGCTCCTTGATGGAGAAGTTCACCTTGCTGGCCAGCAGGGCCTTCTCGAGATCCTCGTAGTTGGCGGGAATCGTGGTGTGGAACTGGTCCTTGGGCGAAATCTTCAGGTGGCCGTGGAGCTCATTGCCCTGAATGGTCGCGTCCAGCACCTGTCCGCTCTGCACCTTGTCGAACAGATCGGAGTAGTTGATCTCGGTGTCCTTCCCCATGCTTGCGCTGCGCTGCACCACGCTCCACAAGAGCACAAGGCACATGAGGATGAAAACCCAGAACATGATTGTCTTAACGCTCGAATTCACCAGGACTCCTCTTTCCGGCGACGGGGAACCTTCGGAAGCTGTGCTCGCTCGCCGGCTGCACCACCCGTTAGACGCTTGCGGTTTCTTGAAAGTGACAGAAAGTGCAAACGGTTCCAGCCACAGAGATGGGTGATCTCCAGCCGGACGTGCAGTAACAAGATTGTACTCCCATGGCAGATGAAGTTGCAGTCGGGAATAAGTACCGAGGTGAATCGCTTAAACCCACAGGTGGTTACCCTTGCCCGTCCAGCGAGCCTTCCCCGGTATTTTGCGGGCTGAGAGGATGAGCGATAACCGTAATTCCGGCCTCGGGCTCCAGCTCCACGCCCTTCATCCACACGATGCGGCCATTGAGCTCAAGCACCGGCCAAAGACCTCGCTCTGAGCCCGTAACTCGCAGACGTTCCAGCACTTCTTTCACTTTGCGCGGGCCGCTTGTGTAGCGCAGCCGCACCCGGTCGCCCGGTTTCCAGTTGCGCAGCGTAGCCGTAGCGTGGCCTTCGGCGCTCCGGGACGTATCCGCAGTGGAGCCGGCAAGTTCGATCTTGAGGTGTAACCCAAAGGTTGCAGCCACAATTTCACCGGGAACCGCTATGGAATACCGCGGAACCACCTCTGCGCCGGCTTTTTTACGGGATGTAGCGGCTGCAGCGGCGAGTCGCATCTCGCGCGCCGTGCGCTCGGCCCAGAGCCCCTGCGCGAGTTCGAGCTTCTGGCCAGCATGCCCGCCAAGCGCCAGCTCGCGCAGCGACTCGGTGGCGGCAAAGCCGGGCTCGGCGCCAAGCTGCTCCGTCGCATGACGCAGCAGACGGCGCTGCAGTGCCGGCGCAAGCCCGGCGAGACGCGAGCAGTCGATGGCCAGCCCGTCGCCGGCTGCGCGTCCGCCGCCGCGCACGGGTTTGCCCGGCAGGATAAGCTGCGGAGCCAGCCGCGCAACCTCGGCCTGCCACCACGCTTCCTCATCGCGCGCAAGAGCCGCCATGTGAGCCAGGTGGCTGCGCAGTTGCGGGTTCCAGCCTTCGAGCAGCGGCAGCAGCTCGTGGCGGATGCGGTTGCGGGTGAAGGTGAGATGGCGGTTGGTCGAATCTTCACGCCAGGGCTGGCCGATTACGTTGAGATACGCTTCCACTTCCGCGCGCGTTGTTGCGAGCAGCGGGCGCAGGATGCGGCCCGCCTGCGCGGTTTCAAGTTTTGGACTGATCCCTGCCAAGCCTTCCGTCCACGCGCCACGCAGAAATTTGGCCAGTACGGTCTCGGCCTGGTCGTCGAGCGTGTGCGCCGTGGCGATGGCGTCGAGCGCCACGGCGTGGGGCGGCGTTCTGGACAGGAGTTGTCGAAACCAGGCATACCGGAGGCGCCGCGCGGCTTCTTCGATGGTTTCGGCCGGCTTGCCGGCAGCGGGATAGGCACAGGCCTCGGCTTCGGTGTCTACGCGGGCTTCGTGAAACAGCAGACCAAGCTGCGCGGCTAGATCGCGCACGAAGGCGAGATCGGCGTCAGCCTCTGCGCCGCGCAGGCCGTGGTGCAGGTGTGCGACATGGAGCACCAGGCCAAGTTCCGTGCTGCGTTCGGCGAGTGCGCGCAGCAAGGCCACAGAGTCTGCGCCGCCGGAGACGGCGACGCCGAGCCGCAGGCCGGGCGTAAGCAGCGATGTATCGAGCGGAAGCTGAGGCGCCTTGCCGTGCATTGAAAAATCATACGAGGCCGCGCGTGCTTTTGCCGTCCGTTGTATACTCCACGAGTTATGCAGGTCTTTGCGATTCTTCCGGCCGCGGGGCTGGGCACCCGGATGGCCGGGCCGCAACCCAAGCAGTTTCTTGAGCTCGATGGTATTCCCATCCTGATCCACTCGTTGCGGGCCTTTGCCGCCGTGGAGCGCGTCACGGCAATTTACGTGGCCGTGCGCAAGACGGAGATGGAGCGTGTGCAGGCACAGGTTGCCGAGTACGGCTTTGCCGGCAAGGCGCGCGTGGTGGAGGGCGGCGACAACCGGCAGGAGTCGGTGGCTAACGCATTGGCGGCGCTGCACGCCGCGGATGACGATATCGTGCTGGTGCACGACGCGGTGCGCCCGCTGATCGACGCGGCAACCATCGAGCGCACGATTGATGCAGTTGCGGCGCAGGGCGCGGCCATTGTGGGACTGCCGGCGGTGGACACCATCAAGCAGGTGGAGCGCACGGCGCACGGCGCGCTGATCACTTCGACCATTCCACGCGAGTTCGTGGTGCTGGCGCAGACGCCGCAGGGCTTCCGCTACGGGCTGCTCAAGCGGGCCTTTGCCGAGGCCACGGCGGACGGCTTTGTGGGCACCGATGAGGCCTCCGTTGTGGAGCGCGCCGGGCATCCGGTGGCCGTGGTGCACGGCTCTCAGGTTAATCTGAAGATAACCCAGCCGGGCGACCTGGAGCTGGCTGAGTTCTATCTGCGCCAGCGGGCGCGCTAGCAAATGCCCGGCGCGGCGGCTGGAGTCTATCCGGTAAGGCAAGAGGGACAGGCGCGGAATCATGGATATTCGGATCGGATTTGGCTGGGACTCGCATGCATTCAAACCCGGCGTGCCGCTGCGCATCGGCGGGCTTACGCTGGAGCATCCCGAGGGACTGGCCGGCCACTCGGACGGCGACGTGCTGCTGCACGCAGTGACTGACGCGCTGTTGGGCTCGGTTGCCGCCGGCGACATTGGCAGCTTTTTCCCGCCGGGCGATCCGCGCTGGAAGGATGCCGACTCCGCCATCTTCCTGAACCTGGCGCTCGAAGAGCTGCAGCACGCCGGCTATCGCATTCGCAACGTGGATATCACGCTAGTGCTGGCCGCGCCCAAAATCGCGCCCGTCGCCGGCGAGATGCGCGTCCGCGTGGCCGAGCTGCTGGGCGTGAGCATAAGCCAGGTGAGCATCAAGGCCAAGACTCCCGAGGGGTTGGGGACAGATCACGTGGCGCAATGCCACGCCGTGGCGCTGGTGGAGCGCGTAGAGGAGCCCGACAATCTGAAAAGCATCAGCGATGTGATCGAGAGTCAGCGCCAGCTCGAAGACGTGGTGGACGATCTGCTCGCGTCGGTCCACGGTGTGCCCAAGCGGCGGACCATTGCGCCGGTCTACGATACCGAGGACATTACGTAGAAGCTATCTTATAAATCTGTTTTGAAAGGGCACGGCTTCAGCCGTGCCGTCAAAAGCCGCATAAAACCACCGGGCTTTAGCCCTCGAGAGATGTTTGGTCACCACATCAACTTTTTCAGCAAGCTCGCCCTTTCAAAACAGCGCAGATGCAAACAGGTTGACGTAGCAGGAACACGCGCCATTCACTTGCCGATCACATCGATAGGCACACTGATAGTTTTCGGCGGCATGCACTCACTGTTGTCGCAGGCCTGGTAACGTAGCTTGCCTTCAACCAGATGATTGCCGGGCGTAGCGACAATGCGCGCTCGCACGACGAATTCACCGGTGTATACGCTGAACCTGTTCTTGGGATCGAGCGTGAGTGCAAATTCCGTGCCTGGCGGATAGCTTGCCGCATCGAGCCTTACGCCGGTGCTATCGGGAATGGAAAAAGTGGTGGGAATGAGCGCATCGCCGCTGGGCGTGTGCGAGTTGATGTGCAGCCCGGATGCAACGCGGAAGTGGAGCGCTACTGGACTCACTTTTCCGGCAGGGACAGTCACCTGCTCGGGAAAGAGATACGCGACCGCATCCTGTTTGGGAGCGGATTGCCGCTGCGCATCCGTTGCAACGATCTGCCCGTGAGCGATGAGCGCAGAGCAGCACAGCAGCGCGGTTACGGCGATCGATTCCTGCAGAAATAATAATATCCGCTTCCGCATCGCAGCTCTCAATCCAGCAAAAATCGCCCGGCCGGCAGCCGTCGCCCGGCTGACTCGCTCATTGCGCCAGCGCCTTCTTGATGTTTGCCTCCATCTCGCTCTCGGAGGTGAGTCCTAACTGTGCTGCGACTACGGTGCCCTTGCGATCTACGTAGAACGAGGTGGGCAGCTCGTCGAGTCCGCCATAGGGCGTGCTGATGCTGTCGCCGTCCATCAGCATCGGGTAAGGCACTTTCATCTGCTGCACGAATTGGGCGACCGCGGCCTTTTCCTTGGCCAATCCGGCCGTGTCGCCAGGCTTCAGGTCGTCGCCTTCGGTGTCGATACCCAGAATCTCAAAGCCCTGGCCTGCATACTTGTTGCGCAGCTCAACCAGCCAGGGGGTTTCAATCTTGCAGGGAGCGCACCAGGTGGCCCAGAAGTTGATCAGCAGAGCCTTGCCGCGGTAGCTGGCCAGAGAAACTTTTTTGCCGCCCAGGTCTTCGAGAGAAAAGGCCGGCGCCATCTTGCCCTTGAGCGGCGAAACATAAATCGCTGCACCGCCTGCGGGGTCGGGCACCAGTTCGGCCCTGGCCTCGGTGGCGAGCAGCCGCTCGGCGGCCTGCTGGCGATACTCCCAGTTGGCCCAGCCCGCCCAGCCAAAACCGGCAAGAACGAAAAGCGTGGTGAAGAGAATAATTCGGTTGCGGCGCACGGGAAAGAACCTCGTGTCTCTATTGTACGAGCAGAGGCAGAGGTCAGGAGAACTCGGAACCGGTGATGGCGCGCGTAAACTGTTACCATCAAAAGCCGATGACATCTTCGCGCGAAGACAATCCGTTCCAGCCCGCCGCGCTGGTGCGCACCGAGGCCGCCGCGCTGGAAGCGCTGGCTGCGCGGCTCGAAGGCCCGATGGCTGAGCCGTTTGCGCGGGCCGTCGAGCTGATCCTGCGCTGCGGCGAGTCGAATGGCCGCGTGGTGGTCACGGGCATGGGCAAGAGCGGCATCATTGCGCAGAAGATTGCGGCCACGCTCAGCTCCACGGGCTCGCCAGCGCTGTTTCTGCATCCGGCTGAGGCGGTGCATGGCGACCTGGGCATGCTCATGCCCGGCGACGTGGTGATTGCGCTCTCGGCCAGCGGCGAAACAGAGGAGATTCTGCGCCTGCTGGCGCACCTGAAGCGCAAAGGCGATGCTCTGGTGAGCTTCTGTTGCAATCTCGAATCGACATTGGCCGCAGCGAGCGATGTGGCACTCGATTGCAGCGTGGAGCGCGAGGCCTGCGGGATGAATCTTGCGCCGACGGCTTCAACCACCGCGATGCTGGCGCTGGGTGACGCGCTGGCGATTGCCGTGAGTTTGCAAAAAGGCTTCCGCGCCGAAGATTTCGCCGAGCTTCATCCCGGTGGCAAGCTGGGCAAGCGTCTGGCAAAGGTGAGCGACCTGATGCACGCGGGCGACGATGTGCCCACGGTTGCGCCCACAACACCCATGGCCGACGTAATCTTCGAGATGTCGTCGAAGAAACTGGGCATCACCACGGTGCAGGAAAACGGCCGGCTGCGCGGCGTGATCTCGGACGGCGACCTGCGGCGGCTGCTGGAGCGCGAGGGCGGCGCGGCGCTGAGCAAAACGGCAGGCGAGGCGATGAATGCGCATCCGAAGACGATTGCAGCTGACGAACTGGCCGCAAAGGCGCTGGCGATTCTCGAAGAGCGGAAGATCACTTCGCTGATTGTGGTGGATACAGAGATGCGCGTAGAAGGCGTGGTGCATCTGCATGATTTGTGGGGCGTGGAGTTGATTTGAGGCCTAAGATCGAGGAGATGCTATGAGCCTTTCTCTGAAAAAAGTTTGTTATGAGAGCCTGAACAGTCGTCAGCAGGAGACGTATAACTTCCAGAAAGTCTCAGCCGTCTTGGCAGATTTCGGATATCTCACAATACGTCTGAGTGACGATTGGAACGGTGCCGATTTTATTGCCCAACATTTTGAGACGAAGGAATTTCTGAAAGTGCAACTGAAGGGACGCCTATGCTTTTATACAAAGTACCAAGACAAAGATCTTTATATCTGTTTTTGCGAATCTGGATTTTGGTATTTATATCCGCATGATGAACTGCTTTCGAAGGTCTTGTCTGCGGGAATGATGAAAGGTACAAAATCCTGGGATGAGCTTGGCGGCTATAGCTTTCCATCGATACCGAGGCAACTTGAGGAGATTCTCGCTCCATACAGACTTCCGACAAGAGCTGATGGATAAACATCTGTGCGGCGCTCACTGGTGCGAACGGCCCATCCACTCCTGAACATTTAGAATAGAAACTGCTGTCATTTGTCTTGCGTCTGCGTTGTCGGACGGGAAAGTTTACGCGCGCTTTTTATGCATCGTTGGTCGAAGCTCTTCATTCCTACTCTTCGCGAGGCCCCGGCGGATGCCGAAGTGGCCAGTCACAGGCTTCTGGTTCGGGCCGGCTACATCCGCCAGCTCGGCGCGGGCATTTACAACTACCTCTTCCTCGGGCAGCGGTCGCTGAACAAGATCATCGCCATCGTGCGCCAGGAGATGGACAAGATCGGGCAGGAGTTCTACTTGCCCGGCATTCTGCCCAAGGAACCGTGGGTGGAGAGCGGCCGTTGGACGGGGATGGGCGAAAACATGTTCCGCCTGAAGGACCGCAAGGGCGCCGACCTGTGCCTGGGCATGACGCACGAAGAGATCATGACCTCCATTGCGCGCAACGAGCTGCGCAGCTACAAGCAGTTGCCGCAGATCTGGTACCAGATTCAGACCAAGTTTCGCGATGAGCCGCGGCCCAAGTCGGGTCTGCTGCGCGTGCGCCAGTTCACGATGAAGGATTCGTATTCATTCGACATCGACGCGGCCGGACTGGACAAGAGCTTCGACCTGCACGACGGCGTCTACCGCACAATTTTCACGCGATGTGGATTGAAGTTCGTCGTCGTCGAGGCGGATTCGGGCTCGATGGGCGGCTCGCAGTCGCAGGAGTTCATGGTTTACACCGAGGCGGGCGAGGATTTCATTGCAAGCTGCCCGGTTTGCGGCTACGCGGCGAATCTGGAGAAGGCGATCTCGCGGCTCGAGCCGGTGACGGAGCTTGAACCAACCGCAGACAAGCCAGAAGAAATTTATACGCCGGGGATGGGCGCGATTGCAGACATTGCAGCATTTCTGAAGATGAGCCCGGCCAACGACATCAAGTGCGTGGCGTATATGGCGCTGTTCAAAGACTGGCAGCCGGTCGCGGCTTTCTTGCGCGGGGATCACGACCTCAATGAGACCAAGCTTCTTCGGGCCCTCGGCGCCCGTGAGGTTCGATTCATGACTGGCGAAGAGCTTGCCCTGTACATGCGAGGCCCGGCAGGTTATCTCGGTCCGGTTGGTTTAAATATCGTTGGCGCAAGCAAATGGAAATTCACCCATGAAGAGCTTCTCAAAGGCGAATCAAAAGATGTCAACCCGATGGGCGAGATTATCGCTATCGTGGACCACGGTCTCGAAGGCCGCAAAAACATGGTCTGCGGCGCCAACAAGCTTGACTATCACCTGCGCAACGTGACGCCGGGCCGCGACTTTGGCTGGACGCTGCTGGCCGACATTCGCAGCGTGAATGAGGGCGAGGGCTGCCCGAAAGACCATTGTGGCGGCAAGCTGGTGGTGGGCAAGGCGGTCGAGGTGGGCCACATCTTCAAGCTCGGCTACAAGTATTCGGAGTCGATGGGCGTGCGCGTGCTCGACGTGAACGGCAAAGAGGTGACGCCGATCATGGGCAGCTACGGCATCGGCATCGAGCGCATTCTCACGGCGGCCATCGAGCAGTCGAACGACGCGAACGGCTTCTGGCTGCCAACCTCGATTGCTCCGTTTGCCGTAGTGGTGACGATTACCAACGCGGCCGACGCGGCGCTGCGCGAGACGGGCGAAATGCTGGCCGCGGAGCTCGAAGCGGCCGGGCTCGATGTGCTGCTTGATGACCGGGACGAGCGCGCCGGCGTCAAATTCAAAGATGCTGACCTGATCGGCATCCCCTACCGCATCAATGTGGGCAAGAAAGCGGGGAGCGGACAGGTAGAGCTGGTGGCGCGGGCCAAGGCGGCAAGCACGGACGTGGCGATGGGTGAAGTGGTCGCTCATGTCAAGCAACGCGTCGAGGAAGAGCAGCTTTTAGCCTCCAGCTCCTAGCCTTCAGCCTGGCCACAGACGGCATCACACAGGATTGACACTGTAGACTGTCGCATCGAAAAGGGAAAGGCTATAAGCTGGCGGCTGGAAGCTGAATACGGATCAACCATGGCGTTGAAGATCAAAATCGCAAGGCCCGCGGGCAAACATCCACTGGCGACCCTGGTTGTGCTTGTTGCGCTGGGGGTGTGCGCGGTTTGCGCGCTGACGGGCTTTTCGGTCTTTGGCTACTTCTATTTCAAGTACCGCAGCATTGTGGACGAGCGGCTCAAGCAGCCGCTCTTTGAGAACACGGCCAAGATCTACGCGGCCCCGCGCGAGGTGCGTCCGGGGCAGAAGCTCACCATCAAGCTCATCGCCAACGAGCTGCGCGAGGCCGGTTACTCGACCGACGGCGCGCCACAGGTTTCGCAACTGGGGACTTTCAGCGAAAGCAACGGCGGCATCACGGTGCATCCGGGGCCGCAGTCGTATCACGCGCCAGACAGCGCCACCATTCACGTGGACAACGGCGAGGTGGACTCGATCACCGACGATCATGGACAGCCGCTGACCAGCTATGAGCTGGAGCCGCTGCTCATCACCGGCCTGAGCGAAGACACCGATCGCGCCAAGCGCCGGCTGCTCACGTATGCAGAGATTCCTCCGAATCTTGTGAACGCGGTTATCGCCATCGAAGACCGGCGCTTCTTTGACCATGGCGGCATCGACTATGTGCGCATTCTGGGCGCCATGCGCAATGACATCTTTCATCTGCACCGCTACGAAGAGGGCGCATCCACGCTCACCCAGCAACTGGCACGCGGATTCTTCCTTACGCCTGAGCGCACATATTCGCGCAAAGCGCGCGAGGCGGTTATCAGCATCATTCTCGAGCATCACTTTACCAAGCAACAGATCTTTCAGATGTATGCGAACGAGATCAATCTCGGGCAGCGCGGCAGCTTTTCGATCGACGGATTCGGCGAAGCGTCCGAGGCGTACTTCGGCAAAGACGTGCGGCAGCTCAACCTAGCCGAATGCGCGCTGCTGGCCGGCATGATCCAGAGTCCGAACCGGCTGAATCCCTTCCGGCATCCCGATCGTGCTATCGAGCGGCGCAACCTGGTGCTGGATTCGATGGTGGAGACCGGCGCCATCACCAAGGAGCAGGCGGAGACTGCCAAAGCCGAGCCACTGCACCTGGCCGCGATGAGCGTGGACGCCAGCGAAGCGCCGTACTTCGTCGACCTGGTGCACGAGCAACTCTTGCAGAAGCTGGGCGACAGCGACTTCAACCGCGAGGGGCTGCGCATCTACACCACCCTCGATCCGGACCTGCAGCGGTTGGCCACGGAGGCGGTGGACTCCACGATGCCGCAGATCGACAAGCTGGTGGACCGCATCCATGCGCGCGACCGCAAGCTGGGCCGGCCGTATATCTATCCGCAGGTGACGCTGGTGGCGCTCAATCCGCACACCGGCCAGGTGCTGGCACTGGTGGGCGGGCGCAGCTACGGTACCTCGCAGTTGAACCACGCCGTGGCCATGCGGCCCACCGGTTCCACCTTCAAGCCGTTCGTCTATGCGGCTGCCTTTCAGACCGCGGTGGAAGGAGTGATGCTGCCAGGGCAAACCAAGCTCTTCTCGCCAGTGACCATGCTGAATGACGCGCAGACCACCTACGATGTGGGCAACCAGGTGTACACGCCGCGCAATTTCGAGGGCGAATACTATGGCGAGGTGACGGCGCGCTACGCGCTGATGCGGTCAGACAACAATGCAACCATCAGCCTGGCCAGCATGGTGGGCTTCGACAACGTGGCGGCGCTGGCACGCAACGCCGGTATCACGAGCGCGCGCGGAACACCCTCGGTAGCCATCGGCTCTTATGCGGCCACGCCGCTGGATATTGCCGGGGCGTACACAGTGTTCGCCAACGGCGGCCTGCATATCGACCCATGGATGCTGGCTAGCGTGCGCACACCCACGGGAGACGTCATCTCCGACTACACCCCGATCTCGCGGCAGGTTCTGGACCCGCGCGTGGCCTACCTGACGACGAACATGATGGAGGCCGTGCTGCAGGGCAACGGCAGCGCCGGCTGCCGAGTTGGAGACCGAGATCTCTGTGGAACAGGCGCCGTTGTGCGCAACTTGGGCTTTGAAGCGCCGGCTGCCGGCAAGACCGGCACCGACCACGACGCGTGGTTCGCCGGCTTCACCAGCAATCTGATTTGCGTTGTCTGGGTGGGAAACGACGACTACACCCCACTTGATCCGGAAAACCGGGGCCGCATCCAGGGCGCGCAGGCGGCTGCGCCCATCTGGGCCGCATTCATGAGGCAGGCTATGCAGTTGCCGCAGTACTCTGACACGCACGAGTTCACACCACCCGACGGCGTGCAGGTAGAGCAGATTGACAAGGTGACCAATCTGCTGAGCGACGCCGCCTGCCCGGACAGCTACAGCGCAGCGTTTCTTGACGGCACCGGGCCCGCCGATACGTGCGATCATCCGCCGGACCACCGCAATATTCTGCAGAAGATCTTTGGGATAGGAAAGAGCGGGAACTGATCTGCGCCGCGGATTTCTTTTGATCATCCATCCACGCCGGTGCTGTCAGGCATGGGCTGGCAGGCTGCGCACCAGAAGGTGACACGCGCATTCGGTCCCTGGATGCGCCGGCGAATGCGCTCTCCGCAGCGACGGCATGGCTCGCCGGCGCGGCCGTAGACCCAAAGGTTTGCGCCAGGATTGGACTCGCTGGTAGTGCGGCGCTTTCTACCGCCGTAGGTCACGATGCTGGCGTCGGAGTCTTCGAGAACATTTGTGCCGATGAGCCGCTGCGCGGCGGCGATGAGCGCCCTCACCTGGCCGGGACGCAGATCGGCGACCCAGCAGAAGGGATGGACGCCGCAGACAAAGCAGATCTCCGACTTGAAGACGTTGCCCACGCCAGCGGTCACGTCCTGGCGCAGCAGCACGTCGGCGATTTCTTCCTTTGTGTAGGCGAGCACGCGGGCCGCGGCGGCTTCTGCATCGAATCCGGCGCTCAGCACGTCGATCTCCGCGCGCGGAATGCGGCGGTCGCGGGCCAGCGACTGCGCGGTGTGCATCTCGGCTACAGGAACGCGAAATCCAACCGCAATGTAATCGCTGTTCTCGATCGCAATCCGCATATGGACGCGAGGCTGCTGCCAGGGCTCGCCATGGCGATAGATGTGCCAGCTACCGCTCATGAGCATGTGCGTGGCCAGCGTTGCGCCGCCGGAAAAATGCATGAGCAGCCACTTGCCGCGCGCCTCCACGCCGTTTACAACCTGGCCGGCAAGCGGCGTGCCGTCGTCGTAGCGCGTGAGCAGCGGATAGGTGGAGCGGAAAGCGGTGATGGGCTTGCCCGCAAGGGCGCGGCCCAGCGAGCGCGCAGTGCGAAAGATGGTGTCGCCCTCAGGCATTTTTATTGCACCTCGTCCACGCGCGATCCGCGCGGCTGCTGCTCCGATCCTTGTTGACCGAGCGGCAACGGAATGCGGCGCAGGTGCATGCCCAGCGGGCCGGGATGAAACCCCGCGTCCATGAGGAAGCGCGCCATGGGATGCGCGGCAACGGGCTGGCCGTTGACGGTGGTGATCAGCACGCCCTGGTGTCCGGCGCCATGGAGCAGCGCCTGGCCACGGGCGCTGAGAAAATGCGCAAGGCCGGACGCAGCCTGCGAGCGCTCGGGCTCGTCCGATGGCAGAAAGACAAGCAGGTTGGGATTGCCGCGGCGCATCCATGTAACAAGCTGACCGTTGCGCAGGATCACTTCGGCGTTGGCGGCGCGGGTGAGCATGCGCGGCGCGGTCTCTCGTCCCGCAGGTGAAGGCCTGCCTGCGGAGGTCCCGGTTTCCGGGTCTTCGTCCATTGCCAGCACATCGGGCCAGCGTAGAACTGATCCATATGGATTGGCCGGATCGGATGCGGCGAGGAGAACGAACTCGGGCTTTTCCTCGGGAGGCCCGGCGCGGAGCTGACGCAGCAGGTCGACGGCGGCGGGCAGCGCGAACTGCGTGGCTCCGAGGCCGGCGACAAAATAGCCGCGGCGGATGCGGCCGCTCTCTTCCAGGGCTTTGAGCACGTCGTAGACAGCGCTGAATCCGCCGGGGATGTTTTCGGCTATCACGGATTCGCGCAGAAGCACGCCGTAACGGTTGAGCAGTTGCAGGGCGAGGGCGTGGGCGGCTTCGGTGGCGGATGGGAAGGATCGATTCTTGCTTTCCCCGCTCTCGGAAGCGAGACCAGGGGTACCCATTTCCGTGCTGGATTTGAGAGAGACCGGGATAGATTCGTGCTTTCCCACCTTAGCCGATGCACGAAGTACGCGCATCGCCGAAGATGGGGCGCCCATTTTCGCGCCCGCGCTGAAGGGACGCAGTGGCAACATGGACCAGCGGCCTTGTGCCGTGGGCGGGGTGGTACGGCGGGAGCGGAAGGTTGAGCCCGTATGTGTGCGGCGCGGGGCGCGCGCGCTGTCGGGGCGAGCGATGTAGGCGCGCAGCGCGTGCAGCGAATCGTTGGTGATGAGCCCGCGCCAGACGAGGCTCCACAGCGCATCGATGGTCTCGCCAGGATAGCCACCGCCCAGGCCCAAATGGAGCGGCTCGAAGAAGCTGGCGCCGGTGGACTCGAGGACAGAGAGCAGTTTTTCTTCAAGCTCGCTGAGCGGTCCGGCAAGCGGGCGTTGCTGCGCGAGCAACGGAAGCTTGTCGGCAAGGAAAAGCGCGATGCGGCCGTTGCGTTCGCCGATGGGTTCCACGCCGGCCCAGGCCACTTCACCGGCGGCGATGAGCGTGTCCAGGCCGGCAGGCGCGTAGTCGGCGATGCGTGCGGGAAGAATCGAGGTTTCGAGCAGCGTAGCCGGCAGCGGCGCGCCTTGCAGGCTCTCGATTGCGTCGAGCAGGGCGTCGAGATTGGGCCCGCGGCGCGGTGCGATGACGCCCTGCCAGTGGGTGAGGAAGCGCGCCAGCGTGTGCTGCTCCACCGGTTCCACTTCGCGGCGCAACCTGGCGAGAGACTTGCGCCGGATAAGGCGCAGAATTTCGGCATCGCACCACTCGCGGTGAAGGCCGTTGGGGCGAAAGCCACCTTCGAGCACGCGTCCCTCAGATGCAAGTTGTAGCAGCGTATCCTCGACCGCCTTGGCGTCAAGCCCGAAGCGGTATGCGGCTTCGCGCGCGGTGAACGGACCGTGGGTGCGCGCGTAGCGGCGAACGAGTTCCAGCACCGGGTGCGCGACCGGCTCAAGCAGGGCCACAGCCAGGCCGGGCGGAAGCGGAATGCCGAGGCCATCGCGATAGCGCGCGGCGTCTTCTGCGGCGATCAGGCGCCGCTCACCCGCGATGTTGAGTTCGAGCAGGCGGCGGGAGCGGATGAGCCGCGGCAGCGCTTCAAGCAGACCGGGCGAAGCGACGCGGCGCGCGAGCTCGACGCGCGAAAGATCGCCCAGGCGCAGGCAGAGATCGTGAATGCCGTCGGCCGAGCGGGCGCGATGCGACTCTGCGAGGCACTGCGCAGCCTCTTCCACTGCGGCGATAGCGTCGGCGTCCAGTAATTCGCGAAGGTCGGCTTCGCCCAGAATCTCGCGTAGCTGGTCCTGGTCGATGGTGAGCGCCTGCGCGCGGCGCTCGGCCAGCGGTGCATCGCCATCGTAAAGGAAGTTGGCGACGTAGCTGAACAGCAGCGACGAGGCAAAGGGCGAGGGCTTGCGCGTTTCCACGACGTGCACACGCAACTGGCGCTGTTCAATAGCGCGGAGGGTCTCGATGAGCGCGGGCATGTCGAAGACGTCGCGCAGGCACTCGCGATAAGCCTCGAGCAGAAGCGGAAACGACGGGTAGCGCGAGGCGACACTGAGCAGATCGTAGGAGCGCTTGCGCAACTGCCACAGGGGCGAGCGCTGGTCGGCGCGGCGGCGCGGCAACAGCAGTGCGCGGCCCGCGGCTTCGCGAAAGCGGCCGGCGAATAATGCCGTCGATCCAAGCTGGCGCAGGACAAGCTGCATGGCTTCGGCCGACTCGATCAGGAACCAGTCGGAGTCAGGCGGTTCTTCGGTATCAGGGAAGCGCAGAACGAATCCGTCGTCGCCCCAGAGGGTTTCCACATCCGGCCCGCCGGCTGCCCGGATGCGCGCGCTCACCGCCATGGCCCACGGGATGTGAATGCGTTTGCCGAAGGGTGTAAGCACGCAGACGCGCCAGTCGCCCAGCTCATCGCGGACGCACTCAATCACGATCGTCCGATCATCGGGGACCTGGCCGGTTGCGGCTTCCTGGTCGGCGAGAAACTGCAGCAGGTTTTCCGCTGCGCCGGGGTCGAGATCGTGTTCGGCGACGAGGCGCGTGAGCGCGGCGGGTCTGGGCAGCGCGCGCAGCTCGCGGACCATGGCGCCGATGCGGCGGCCGAACTCGAGCGGACGCCCTGGGCCGTCACCTTTCCAGAACGGCATTTTGCCGGGCTCGCCGGGAGCAGGCGTGACGAGGACGCGGTCATGCGTGATATCCACAATCCGCCATGTGGATGCGCCGAGGATGAAAGTTTCGTTGGGGTGCGACTCGAAGACCATCTCCTCGTCGAGCTCGCCCACGCGCACGGGCTTGCCTTCGTTGTGCGCGAGGAAGACGCCGTAGAGGCCGCGGTCAGGGATGGTGCCCGCATTGAGGATGGCCAGGCGGGCCGCGCCTTCGCGGGCAGAGACGACGTTGCGGATGCGATCCCAGGTGAGCCGCGGGCGCAGCTCGGTGAACTCGTCAGAGGGGTAGCGGCCGCTGAGCAGATCGAGGATCCCTTCGAACGCGGAGCGGGCGAGCGCAGCAAAGGGCGCGGCGCGGCGCACGAGATCGTAGAGAAAATCGACGGCGACTTCGGGAGCAGCGGGGTTAGCGGAGTTCGTGCTTTCCCAGGTCTCAAAAGCGAGACCTGGGGCACCCGAGGTTCTTTTTTCCAGTGTTCCCTTCCTCCGTGCTCTTCTGATCTCTGACCCCTGATCCCTGATCCCTGGTTCCGCTGGGTGTGCGACGATGGCGACGAGCTGCTGCGCGAGCACGTCGAGCGGGTTGCGCGGGTAGCGCGTGGACTCGATCTGGCTCTCGTGCATGGCGCGGGTGACGGCGGCGCAGGCCACCAGGTCGGCGCGATACTTGGGAAAGATCACGCCTTCGGAAACTGCGTCCACGTTGTGGCCGGCGCGGCCGATGCGCTGCATGCCGCTGGCCACCGAGGGCGGCGACTCGATCTGGATGACGAGATCGACCGCGCCCATGTCAATGCCCAGCTCGAGCGTGGATGTCGCGCAGAGAGCGCGAATCTGGCCGGTCTTCAACTGTTCCTCGATGACGGCGCGCTGCGCTGCGGCCAGCGAGCCGTGGTGCGCGCGGGCGATGGGCTCGCCGGCGAGGTCGTTGAGCGCGCCAGCCAGGCGCTCGGCAATCTGGCGGGCATTGACGAAGAGGATGGTTGAGCTGTGCTCGTGGATGATCTCGAGCAGCCGCGGATGAATCGCGTTCCAGATGGAGACGCGGCGGGGCATCTGCGAGGCAGGCCCGGTGGGAATCTCCTCCATCTCGCCCAGGCGGGCCATGTCTTCCACCGGGACCTCGATGCGCAGCTTGAGCTGCTTGGGCGCGGCGGCGTTGACGATGGTTATCGGGCGATAGCGGAGGATCTGCGGGTCAGGGAGCTCGGCAGACCAGGAAGTCTGATCGGCGACAGCGGGTTGAAGCTCGTGCTCTCCCGTCCTTTCCGCAAAAATCCGCCACGGCGGAGAAAAGGACGGGGCACGGGATTCTCGTGGCCCGTCAGCATTACGTGTTGTTCCCTGTTCCCTATTCCCTATTCCCTGTACCTCCACCCCTCCCAGGAAGCGCGCGACCTCTTCCAGCGGGCGCTGCGTGGCAGAGAGGCCGATACGCTGGATGGGCTTTTTCACAAGCGCCTGCAGCCGTTCGAGCGAGAGCGCCAGGTGCGCGCCGCGCTTGGTGGGCACGAGGGCGTGAATCTCGTCGATGATGACGGTTTCGACGGTGCGCAACGCGTCTGCGGCTCGCGTGGTGAGCAGCAGGTAGAGAGACTCGGGGGTGGTGATGAGGATGTCGGCCGGCTGGCGGGCAAAACGGGCGCGCTCGCGCTGCGGCGTGTCGCCGGTGCGCACGCTAATCTGTGGGTTGTGAAAGGGCACGCCCATGCGGCGGGCCATGTTGGCGATGCCGACTAGCGGTGAGCGCAGGTTGCGTTCCACATCGACAGCGAGGGCCTTGAGGGGCGAGACGTAGACGATGCGGCAGCCGCGGTTGCACTCCGTGAGCAAAGACCGATCCGCGGAAACTCCGGTTTTCCGCCTATCGGGTTGGGGATGGAGCATCAACCGGTCAAGGCACCAGAGGAAAGCGGTGAGCGTCTTGCCGGTTCCAGTGGGCGCAAGGATCAGCGTGCTTTCGCCGCGGGCGATGACCGGCCAGCCCAGCCGCTGCGGGGCCGTGGGCGCGTCAAAGACGGCCCGGAACCAGGCTGCGGTGACGGGGTGGAAGCAGGAAAGAGCGTCGAAGGACGCACCCGGGTTGGATCGGTCAACAGGCATGAGGCACGCGGCAAGCTGCTCTCAAGATTAGCGCAGCCAGGCAGCGAATACAAAGCGAAGATGCTGCGCCTTCCAGAATCTTTCTGCGGCCCAGCTCAGTCCAACCGAGTGGGGGGAACGACTGCCTCAAGGCGCAGCGGGGCTATCCCTTACCATGAACGTGACATAAGGCATGCGCGAGAGCCTGGCCACACTGATTGACGACTTCCGCCGCCTGGACGGCGAGATTGCTGTGGTGCGCTACCAAGGCAACCGGAGGCGTGTCACCACTTACGACGAGCTGGCCCGGCTCGCCGGCCGCTTTGCTGCGCTGCTGGAGCGGCGTGGCATTAGGATGGGCGACCGGGTGCTGCTGTGGGGTGAAAACAGCGCGGAGTGGATCGCGGCCTTTCACGGATGCCTGCTGCGCGGGGCGCTGGCCGTTCCGCTGGACGCGCACGGGACTGCGGAGTTTGCGCTGCGCGTGGCTGCGGATGCGCGGCCGAAGCTGGCGGTGGGCGATGCTCTGCTGCTGGGACAGTTGGGTTCCTGCTCTGCCACCCTTGGCGCAGAAATCCGCCGCGGCAGCGGAAAGGATGGGACACAGGACAACGCGGGAAGCACGGATTTTCCAAGGCTGGCTTTTGAGGACTGGCTGGCCGAGCTGCCTGCTGAAGAGGCTGGACCGGTCGCGGGACTTTCGCACAGGACTCCGCTCCAGATTCTCTTCACTTCGGGCACCACGGGCGATCCCAAGGGCATTGTGCTCACGCACGGCAACGTTCTGGCTTCCGTCGCGCCTATTGAAGAAGGCGCCCGGCCTTACATGCGCTACGAGTGGCTGGCGCATCCGTTGCGCATTTTGCACACGCTGCCGCTGAGCCACGTCTTCGGGCAGACGATGGGGCTGTGGATTCCCTCGCTGCTCAAGGCCGAGCTTCACTTCGAGAGCCGGCCAGCGGCGCCGCGGCTCATTCAGCTCATCAAGAAGGAACGCATCTCCGTGCTGGCGGCTGTGCCACGCGTGCTGGCGCTGCTCAAGGCGCATCTCGAAACGGGCGATCCGGGGCTGGCGGCGCGCGTGGAGCAGGCGAAGACTATCGGACCGCTGCAGAAATGGTGGCGATTCCGCAAAGTGCATCAGGCTTTCGGGCTCAAGTTCTGGGCGTTTGTTTCAGGCGGAGGCGCGCTGGCCGGGCCGCTGGAACAGTTCTGGAACGCGCTGGGCTTCGTGTTGGTGCAGGGCTATGGGATGACGGAGACTACGGCGCTCATCACGCTGAATCACCCATTTCACGTGGCCAAGGGCACCATCGGCAAGCCGCTGGCCGGACGCGAGGTAAAGCTGGGGCCGGACGGCGAGGTGCTAGTGCGCGGGCCCATGATCTCCGGCGCCACGTGGCAGGGCGGCGAGGTGAAGCTGCGCGAGGACGAGTGGCTGGCCACGGGAGATTTGGCCGAGAAACAGGAATCGGGCGAGCTCAGGTTTCTGGGGCGCAAGAGCGAGGTCATTGTCACGGCCTCCGGCATGAATCTTCACCCCGAAGACATGGAAGCTGCCGTGGAAGAGCAGCCGGGCGTGGCGGCGTGCGCCGTGGTGGCGATGGAGACGGCGGCCGGGCCGGAGCCCTGCGCCGTACTGGCGGTGCGTGGAGCGGGTGATCTGGCTGCGAAGGCCATCGAGCGGGCTAACGAGCACCTGGCCGAGTTCCAGCGCATCCGGCGATGGGTGCTGTGGCCGGAGCCGGATTTGCCGCGTACTTCTACCGGAAAAGTGAGGCGCAAGGCGGTTGCAGCGTGGCTGGCGTGCATCCAGGCCGCTTCGAATGGACATGGACCGGGGCCGGGCAATGGCGCGAGCACGAGTGCGTTTGGCGCATCGCAGGACTGGCTGCTCGCACTTATTGCGCAGGTCACCGGAGAAACACCGGGCGGCGTGGGAGACGAGCAGCGGCTGGCCGAGGACCTGCACCTGGACAGCCTGGGCCGCGTGCAACTGGCCGCAGCCATCGAGGAGCGGCTGGGGATTGTTTCGGGGAGTGGGCTGCTCGAAGAGGCGCAGACGCTCGGTGACCTGCGTGAGCTGGTGACGGGCGAAACAGCGGCCGGAAGAGAAGAGTGGTCTCCCGCCCTTTCGTCCGCCGCAGTTCGCCACGGCAGACAAAAGGATGGGGCGCCCGGGATCCGTGGCTGGTCAGCGGCGGCTTCCGCTCCCTTTGCTGTTCTGCCTATTGAGCCGGCGCGCGCGCGGTTTGTCTATCCCGAGTGGCCATGGTGGAAGCCGGTCGAGTGGATGCGGGTCGCGTTTATCGAGGCGGTGATGCGTCCGCTGGTGTGGCTGCTGGCGAACCCGCGCGTCGCCGGGCCGGAAAAACCGCTTCCCGCCGGACCTTTGCTGATTGTGGCCAACCATGTCACTGCGTATGACGGGCCGCTGGTACAGTATGCGCTGGAAGGGCGGGTGCGGCGGCGCATCGCCGCAGCCATGCTGGGTGAGATGCTGGAAGAGTACCGGCACTGGCGCAATCCGGAGCGCGCGAAGGGCAAGGACGGCTTCTATCTCCTTGGGCCGGTGGTGTATTTCCTGGTGACGGCGCTGTTCAATGTCTTTCCGCTGCCGCGTCACCGGGATTTCCAGACCAGTTTTGCGCATGCGGGCAAGGCGATGGACCACGGCTACAACGTGCTGGTCTTTCCCGAGGGAACGCGCTCGGCCGAAGGCAGGCTGGCAGGCTTCCGCGCAGGGATCGGATTGCTGGCGAAACAGAGCAGCGTGCCGGTGCTGCCGGTTGCCATTCGCGGCCTGGGCGAGCTGAAGGCCGGCAGGAAGAGGTGGTTCCACTCAGGGGCCATCAAAGTATGTATTGGCGAGCCGATCCCCTTTGCACCGGAAGAGGCGGAAGCGGCGATTACGGCGCGGCTGCATGATGAGGTGGAGAGGTTGTTGGAGGAGCCAGGGAATAGGGAATAGTAAAACCAGGCGCCATTTTGGGAGTCTTCTTTCAAAAACAGTTCATTCTTACTCGAAATCACACAGGAAAAACTCAACAGCCATACCGGCACAGACCAAACTATTCCCTGGCCCTTGACCCCTATTCCCTAGTCCCTATTCCCCCCGCTTGCCAGCCCGGTTGCCGCGGCTTGAAGTAGCACGTGCCGCTGGCTAGGACCGGCGTCCACAATGAGGGATCAGCGGGCTGCTCGCTGGAGCCGAGGAACAGTACGCCGTCCTGCGACAGCAGGCGATGGATGCCGGCCAGCAGCCTACGGCGCGTCTCCTGCGCGAAATAGAGCATCACGTTGCGCAGCAAGATGATGTCGAAGCGGTCATCCATGTGGCTGAAAGGCAGTTGCGTAGCGCAGAGGTTGGCCTGGCGGAAGTTGCACATGCGGCGCACCTCGGGCTTGATGGTCCAGTCTTCGCCGTGATGATCGAAATAGCGGACCACGAAGCGCGCGGGCAAGCCGCGGTTGATCTCGATGCGGTGATAGCAGCCGGTCCTGGCGCGATCGACCACTTCGTTCGCAATGTCGGTGCCTTCGATGCGGAAGTTCCAGCCTGCCAGCAGGGGAAAGTGTTCGATGAGCAGCATGGCCAGGCTGTAGGCCTCCTGGCCGGTGGAGCAGGCCGCGCTCCAGACGCGCAGGCTGCGTTGCATGCGGCGGGCCTCGATCAGCCTGGGCAGCAGCTCGGTGCGCAGCAGTTCGAAGGGGCGCGCATCGCGGAAGAAGCTCGTCTCGTTGATGGTCATCGCCTCAGCGATGGCGCGCTCAAGCGAGGGATTCCTGGCGCTGCGCAGGTGGCTCACAAGCTGGCCCACGTGGCTCATGCCCTGGTTGCGCAGCAGCTTGGAGAGGCGCGTATCGAAAAGATAATCGCGCGAGGGGTCGAGCACGTTTTGTGAAAGCCCGTAGACAAGCTCGCGGAGATAGCCGTAGTCGGCGCTGGCAGTCTGTTGCATGGTTACACAATCAATCGGTGGGTTTCGTGCGGCTCGCCCGTAGCAGGCGGCCGGCTCACCATCTTGAGAATTTCCGGCGCAATTGCCTCGAGCGGCAGAATCTTTTGCACCAGGCCTGCGCGCGCCACCGCGCCGGGCATGCCCCACACGATACTGGAGGCCTGATCCTGCGCCACCACGCAGCCGCCCTGCTCGCGGATCACGCGGCTGCCGTTCAACCCATCGGAGCCCATCCCGGTAAGCACCACAGCCAGCACAGCGCCGCCGTAGACGCGGGCTGCGGAGCGAAAGAGCACGTCGGCTGCGGGCCGGCAGTAGTTTTCCAGCGCTCCCTGGCTCAGGTGGAGCACGGGCCGCGCAGCCGCGCCCGCTCCGTGGACAACTTCAAGATGCCAGTTGCCGCGGGCAATGTACGCGGTTCCTGCCGAGATGGCCGCGCCCTCGGTTGCTTCGCGCACCCGCAGCTTGCACCGCGCATTCAGGCGCTCGGCCAGCAGGCCGGTAAACAGCTCGGGCATATGCTGCACGATGAGTAAGGGGAGAGGAAATGCGGCCGGCAGCGCGGGCAGAAAGACGTCAAGCGCCGCGGGACCCCCGGTAGAAACGCCTGCTACCACGACCGAAGGCGCAACCGACGCCGGAAACCGGACAGTCTGCGGTTTGGGCGGCGCAAGCGGCAACAGCGCGGGCAACCGGGCGGCGTCGTGGGCTGCGATCTCTGCCGGTGTGGAAGGCTGGCTCGCGAGCGCGTGAATCTTGGGAATAAGGTCGTTCGCCAGCGCGCGCATCGCCGCTGCGCGGCTCTCCTGTCCGCGCGGCTTGGCCACGTAATCCGATGCGCCGCCGGCCAGCGCTTCGATGGTCACCTTTGCGCCGCGATGGGTGAGCGAGCTGCACATGATGATAGGCATCTTGTGGCCGCGCGCACGCAACTGCTTGAGCGTGACCAGCCCATCCATCACCGGCATTTCGACATCGAGCAGGATCAGGTCAGGCCGCACCAATTCGAGACTTGCAAGGGCGGATGCACCATCGGTCGCAGTGCCGGCCACTTCCAGTTGTTCGTCGCTGGATACCACGGAGCGCAGCAGGCTCCGCATCACCGCCGAGTCGTCGACAATCAAAACCCGCGTAAGGCGATTGGCCGGCACGGCTCAGGCCTCCACCACGCCGATCATGGTCAGCTTTTCGCTGAGGGCTTCGTTGTCAAAGGGCTTCATCAGGTATTCGTCGGCGCCAGCGTCGAGCGCGCGCAGGATGCAGTCGTTCTCGGCCTCGGTGGTCACCATGAGCACCTTCACGCCGGAGTAGCCTTCGGCGCGAAGCCGCTTGAGCATGTCGAGCCCGTTCATCACCGGCATGTTCCAGTCCACCAGGGCAAGATCAAATGGCTTGCCGCCATGAATACAGTCGATGGCTGCCTGGCCGTCTGCAGCCTCTTCGCACTCGATTCCCTTCTCTTCAAGCAGGCCGCGCAGGTAGCCCCGCACGAAGCGGGAATCGTCGACGATCAAAGCTCGCATGTTTCCTCCTCGCGCGCGGCGATGGCGGTTGAAACTCTCTAGGCCGCCTGGGCTGCGCCCAGGCGCACCGGGTCAACCCGCTCTGGATCGAGCATTACCAGCAGGCAGTCCTTGAGCTTGTAAGCGCCGGCCAGATATGCCCTGTGCTGTTCGTCCAGGATGGAAGGGTTGGGCTCGTAGTCGGCGGGAGAGACGGTGAGTACCTCGCCAACCGAGTCGACCAGCAGGCCAAAGTAGCCGGCCGCGCCTTCCATCACCAGGATGTCCTGCGCGCCCTCTTTGGGCGGCATGGCCAGAAGCTGGCGAAGGCTCACCGTGGTGAGCACATCGCCACGGTAGTGCACGAGTCCGCCTACGAAGCCGGGCGCCAGCGGAACCGGCTGCGGCTTTGTGGAACCGACGATCTCCAGGATGTGCCGAATGGGCACACCAAAGAGCGTCTGGTCAAGGCGCACGGAGCAAACCTCCAGCAGGGCTGCCGTCGTTTTCCCCTGGTGCTTCGATCCTGAAACCGGACCACTCATCTCACGGCCTCCGCCATCTGGTTCCACTCTGTTTCCTGCAGCACGCCTGCGAGCAACGCGGCCACGCTGTCCAGGTCAATGATGCCGGTCACGCGTTCCTTGAGCAGCGTCACGCTGCTGGCAGCTTGTCCCGTGCCGGCTTCAAAGAGATCGATGCCCGCAGCCACGTCGAGTACGTGCGTAACCGCGATGCCCACGTGGCGATTGCCTTCGCGGCACACCACGACGACGATCTGCGGGTTGGGACCGTCGGCAGCAGCGGTGAGCACGCCTGCGGAGTCTTCCACCGGCAGCAGGTGGCCTTCGAAGTTGAGCACCGGCCGGTAGCCGATATACTCGATGCGCGAGAGCGGGACCTGCTCGATGCGCAACACGTCGGCGAGCGGCACGGCCGCCTGGCGTCCGCCTGCCTCCACCAGCAGGTACTCGATCCGGGTTGCACCTTTGATGTCGTCCACGGCGCGCAGCGCTTCTTCCTCGGCGGTCATGATGACGCCGGCCTTCATGGCGATCGATCCGGGATCGAGAATCAGCGCCAGGTCGGCGTTGCCCAGGACAGTTGCACCGGAGTAGAAACCGACACCCTTGAGCGCCGGCGAGAGTGGCTTGACGACGATCTCCTCGGGATCGGCGAGGCCGTCGACGACCAGGCCGAAGCACCGGCCGTCGGCATCGAGCACGGCGATAAAGTGGTCGCGGCTTGCGCCGGGCTTGCCGTTGCGGCCGGGCATGAGCAGCTTGTCAAGAAACACCAGCGGCAGCAGCCGTCCCCGCAGCCGGTAGAGCGGCGCATCGTCGATCCACTCGATGGCGGTGGCTGCCTGCCCGGGTGGAATATGGACCAACTCGGAGAGCGCGCCCTGCGGCAGCGCAAAGCTCTGGCCAAGGCTGCGCACGATGAGCGCGGGAATGATGGCCAGCGTGAGCGGAATGCGCAGCCGCAGCGTGGCGCCTTTGCCGGCGCGCGAGTCGATCTCCACCTTGCCGCCGATCCTCTCCACGTTGGTGCGGACCACGTCCATACCCACGCCGCGTCCGCTTACGCTGGTGACTTTGGCTGCGGTTGAGAAGCCGGGTAGGAAGATGAGCTGCAGCAGCTCGCGCTCGCCCATCTGCGCAGCGCGCTCAGCGGGGATGAGTCCGCGCTCGATGGCTTTGTTGCGCACCTTATCCACGGCAATGCCGGCGCCGTCGTCCGATACCTCAATCACGACATGGCTGCCCTCCTGCACGGCGCGCAGCTTCAGCGTGCCCTCAGGATCCTTGCCGGCGGCCTCGCGCGCCTCGGGTGGCTCAATGCCGTGGTCGAGCGAGTTGCGCACCGCGTGGGTGAGCGGATCCTTGATGGCCTCGATCAGGCTCTTGTCGAGCTCGGTCTCCTGGCCCTCCATCTGCAAGCGGACGCGCCGTCCCAGAAGCTGCGAAACATCGCGCACGATGCGCGGCATCTTGGAAAAGATATTCGACACCGGCTGCATGCGCGCCTTCATCACCGACTCGCGCAGGTCGGCGGTGACCATGTCGAGACGGCGTGAGAGCAGCGTCATGCGCGGATCGCCCGAGGTGGCCTGGAGCACCTGGTTGCGCGTAAGCACCAGCTCGCCGACCAGGTTCATCATGCGGTTGAGCAGCGCCACGTCCACGCGCAGTGTGCTTTCGGCGGCGCTCGACGCCTGCGCACGCGGCCTGGCGGTCTCGGTTTCAGAAGATTGTGGCGCGGAAACGGCTGGCCCCTCGGGCTCGGCCGAAGCAGCCGGCTGCGGCGGCAGAGCTGTTGCCGCAGGAGACGCAGCGTGCGTGTGGGCGGTTGTCTTCGCAGCCTCCGGATGCTTTGCAACTGCATGAGCCGGGGCCTGCAGCTCTTCAAGCTTCTCGATGAGCGCCGTGTCTTCGCTCGCGCCTTCGCCGCCTTCTGCTTCAATCATCCTGAGAATGGCGCGCAGCCCGTCCAGAAGCTGCAGCAGGCCGGTAATGATGGGTGGATTCGCAGCCAGTTTTCCATCGCGCAGCAGCCCCAGCAGGTTCTCGCCCGCGTGGGCCAGCTTTTCGAGCCGCTTGAAGCCGAGAAAACCCGTAGTGCCCTTGATAGTGTGCACAGAGCGAAATATATCGGCCAGCAGGCCCGTGTCCTGCGGGCGCTCTTCCAGTTCGGTCAGGCACCGCTCCATACGGTCCAGACCTTCCTGGCTTTCAATCAGGAACTCCCTCGTCAATTCGTCCATGTGCGTCTATTCATCCGGCCGGCCAGGCTTCCATCCCGGCGTGGCAAGCACTCGAAGCATTTATCGGATGGATAGGGATGAACTTGAGCATTCTGCGGAATGAAGGCGTCAATCGTCTGAAAGGAATGCATGTCACGATCAGCTAAGATGCGCCGATTTCTGAATGATGGCCCTCGATCGGCGTCGATCGTGATGAAGCGGCCATTCGCATCGATGCTGTGCGAGCGCTCAGAGATTCGTCAAAGGTGTACAGCAGCGGAGGCAATGCATTAGCCTCTAGTCTCACGGTGTCTGCATGAACAGGACGATCCTGCCACAAGAAGCGCTCGACAAGCTGCTGGAGCAGGCGCGCGATGCAGCGCGGCAATCCTACTCGCCGTACTCCGGATTCAAGGTCGGGGCCGCGCTCAGACTCACGAATGGCAAGATCGTGACCGGGACCAACGTGGAAAACGGGAGCTACGGGCTTACCATCTGCGCCGAGCGGGCGGCACTGGTGCGCGCCGTCTCCGCGTTCGGACCGGAGATTCGCATCGAAGCCGTGGCCGTGGCGAACTTGAACCAGGCAGCCAGCCCGCCCTGCGGCGCATGCCGGCAGATGCTTTCGGAGTTCGTGCTGCCGGATGCGCCGGTCGTCTTTCCCGCGTCCGACGGCACGCGCACGATGATCTTTAGCGACGTGCTGCCGCTGGCCTTTGAGATGAAACTGAAGTAGAACGCATCTGCGATGGCACCTACTGACAAAATTCGCTCCAAAGACTCTGCCGCACCGCTGCACATGATCGACATCATCCGCAAGAAACGCGATGGCGGCGTTCTCGACGAACACGAGATTGCATTCGTTGTCGCAGGCGCGGCTTCGGGCTCGGTTCCACTGGAGCAGCTTGCCACGTGGCTGATGGCCTCGTGGCTTAACGACCTCTCGGTGGAGGAAACCCGCGCGCTGACGCTGGCCATGCGCGACTCGGGCGAGAAGTTTTCGCCTGCGCGGCTGGGTAAGACGGCCGTCGACAAGCACTCGACGGGCGGCGTGGGCGACAAGACAAGTTTCCTGATCGCGCCGCTGGCCGCGGCCTGCGGCGTGGCCGTGCCCATGATCAGCGGACGCGCGCTGGGTCACACCGGCGGCACGCTGGACAAGCTGGAGTCGATTCCCGGCTATCGCACCGCGCTTACGCTCGATGAATTCGAATCCGTCCTGCTCAAGTGCGGCGCGTCCATCGTGAGCCAGACGCCCTCGCTGGTGCCCGCCGACCGCGCGCTCTACGCGCTGCGCGACCGCACCGGAACGGTCGAGAATCCGGGCCTGATCTGCGCGTCGATTCTCAGCAAGAAACTGGCCGCGGGACTGGACGCGCTGGTGCTCGATGTAAAGACCGGCTCGGGCGCGTTTCTGCGCGACCCTGCGCAGTCGGAGTTTCTGGCCGCGCTGATGGTGGCCACGGCCGAGGCGGCCGGCACGCGCACCGTGGCCCTGCTTACTGACATGGGCCAGCCGCTGGGCTGCGCGGCCGGCAACTGGATCGAATTGGTAGAAGCCGTAGAGCTGATGCGCGGTAGGCGGCCGGTCGAGAGTGAAGACCTGCGCGAGCTTTCGCTCATCCTGGCCGGATGGATGATTTGCCTTGGCGGCCAGGCCGCAACGCCCGAGATAGGACACGCGCGCGCCGAAAAGGCATTGATGGATGGCTCCGCGCTGCGCATCTTTTTCGAAATGATCGCGGCGCAGGGAGGCGACGTGAGCGTCTTCGACGATCCCGCAGGGTTCCACCGGCCTGGCGCGACGGAAGTGGCGCACGCGTGGGAGAGCGGCTTCCTTGCGGAGATGGATACCACCGCGCTGGGATGGGCCGTGCAGCGGCTGGGCGCAGGCCGCGAAAAGGCCGGCGAGCCCGTCGATCCGCACGCGGGCATCGTCTTTCACGCGCGCCGTGGAGCACAGGTGGAGCGTGGACAGCCGCTGGCCACACTCTACGCCACCAGCGCGGCACACCTGGCTGAGCCAAAAGAGATCCTGCGCCGGGCAATTACCTTTTCCAAAACGCCGCCTGACGCAGTGCCGCTGGTGGAGCAGATATTCACGCGCGATTCCGCTCAGGAATTTCTGCGCAATGCTGTAAGGTAGACGGATGAGACAGGGGAGTAGGGGTCAGGGATCAGGGAATAGGGACTAGAAGACGCTTTGAGCTTCTCGCTCCTTCCAAGAAACGAAGCATGTAACATAGCGATCTGCTCGACGCAAGAAACCTGGCTGCCGCGTAACTATCTCAAGCCCCTATTCCCTAGTCCCTATTCCCTGCCTTTAGGAGGTGCCTTGGGTCGATTCACCGGAGTGTTGGGAATCCTGTTAGTGCTCGCTGCCGCATGGCTTGGCTCGACTGACCGCAAACATATTCGCTGGCGCACCATTGCCTGGGGCCTCGGGCTGCAGATTACCTTCGCGTTCCTGGTGCTGCGTTTCAGCTT
This sequence comes from Acidobacteriaceae bacterium, assembly GCA_030038195.1. Taxonomy (GTDB): domain Bacteria; phylum Acidobacteriota; class Terriglobia; order Terriglobales; family Acidobacteriaceae; genus Telmatobacter. Next base: position 14,391 of record JASHPJ010000047.1, on the reverse strand, counting down.
CGGGCAGAAGGCCATGACCTGGGCCGGCGGCGTGGTCACCAACATGCTCTCGGCCACGTTTGCAGGCACAAAGGTTCTTTTCGGCGAGCTTGGCCTTCCCAACTCCGGCGCATTCGGCAATCTGCTGCCGCCCAACTCGGGCGCCGTGTTCGCCTTCCAGGTGCTGCCCACCATCATCTTCATCTCGGCATTCTTCGCCGTGCTCTACCACATCGGCGTGATGCAGATCGTCATTCGCGGCATGGCCTGGGTGATGCTCAAGACGATGCGTATCTCTGGCGCAGAGAGCATGAATGTGGCGGCCAGCATCTTCATGGGGCAGACGGAGGCGCCGCTGACCATCCGGCCGTTTCTCTCCCGCGCGACCAAAAGCGAGCTGATGACCATCATGACCAGCGGCATGGCGCACGTCTCGGGCGGCATCATGGCCATGTATATTGCGCAGGGCGTGGAAGCGCGGCACCTGCTTTCGGCGGTCATCATGACCTCGCCCGGAACCATCCTGATGGCCAAGATGCTGGTGCCCGAGACCGAGGTGCCGCAGACCGAGGGCCAGGTCGTCATTCCCAAAGACGAGATGCACAAGGACGAGAATCTGATTGGCGCCATTGCGCGCGGCACCATCGACGGCGGCAAGTTGGCCATGAACGTGGCCATCATGCTCGTCAGCTTTCTCGCGCTGGTGGCGCTGCTCGACATGTTTCTCGCGTGGATTCACGGCGGCCTGCCCTGGTTCCCGTCGAGCCTTGGGCAGATTCTCGGTTTCGTGGGCGCGCCGGTGGCGTGGCTCATCGGCGTTCCCTGGCATGACGCGCCGGCCATCGGCAACCTGCTGGGCACGCGCATGGCACTCAATGAAGTGGTGGCTTACATCGCGCTGGGCGCGCAAAAGGCCGCGCTGGCGCCGCGCTCGTTCACCATTGCCACGTTTGCGCTGTGCGGCTTTGCCAATCTCGGATCGATCGGCATGCAGATTGGTGGCATCGGCGCGCTGGTTCCCGAACGCCGCAACGACCTAGCCAAGCTGGGCGTGCGTGCCATGTTGGCCGGGACCATGGCGAACCTGATCTCGGCTTCGATTGCGGGGATTTTTCTAGGGTGAGCACCTGAGAACCGCCGACCGCATTGCGGGTTTGTTCATGCGCGCAGGCGGCGGAAGCGATAAAACACCGTCAGCGCCGTGACCGTGCCGCAGGTGAGAAAGCTCGCTCCCAGACCGACGATCAGCGAGTTGTCGTGCTCGTAGAATCCGTGGATCACGCCCAGGATCTGCAGCACGCTGAAGCCTCCGAAGGTGATGAGCGAGACGCCTTCATCGGTCTTCTTGCGCCAGACAGCGATGGCCTGGGGCACGAAGAGCAGCGCGTTGCCAATCAGTCCAAGGCCAAAGATAAAAGCAACGATCTGTCTCATGCGATTCTCCCGTTTACGCGCCGAAACGAGCCAGGCCGCGTGTATGGGCCTTGGCCGCTTCTTCTTCGCGGTTGCGCGGCGGCGCAGTGGTTTCGAGGCTCGTGAGCAGGCGCATCGAGGCTTCGGCGACCTCATCCACGGCCGCAGCGAACGCGGCCTCGTTGGCTTTCGACGGCTTGTTGAACCCGCTCACCTTACGCACATATTGCAGCGCCGCGGCGCGCGCCTCTTCCGGCGTGGCGGGAGGGTTGAAATTGAAAAGCATCTTGATATTGCGGCACATCGAATGCTGCCTCCGCTTGCGCAACTGTCTGCTTCATCACTGTATCGTTCGCATGTAAAATCGGCAATGCGGCATGACGAAACGAAAAATAATGCGCGTGCTTGTCTTTTTCTTGTCGCTGCTCTCCGTGCGCGTGTCGCTTGCGCAGCAGTCGTTTCTCGGTTTCGACAGGAACGACTATCCCGGCGACGCGCTGCTGCCGGCGCTGCGCAAGGATTTTCATTACACCTCGTACTGGTTGAACGACCCTCCGGGAGAGACGGTCAATAGCTGGGCGGGCAAGCGCGCGACTCTGAAGCGGTACGGCTTTGGCTTTCTGGTGCTCTTCAATGGGCGCACGTATGCGCAGTTGAAAGGCCGGGATGCAGCCGCTCTGGGCACGGCCGATGGAAACGCCGCCGTGGCGGCAGCCCAGCGCGAGGGCTTTGCACGCAACGTGCTCATCTTTCTCGATCAGGAAGAGGGTGGCCGGCTGTTGCCGGAGCAGACTGCATATCTGTTTGCGTGGATCGACGCGGTGCGCGCAGCTGGCACGCGCGCCGGCGTGTACTGCTCCGGGATGAAGGTGCCGGATGGCAACGGGACGATCAGCACGGCGGAGTACATCGCGGGAGTGCAGCAAGAACGGGCGAAGAATACCTCCAAGGAGAAAAGCGCGGAGCGCCGCATACCGATCTGGATCGCAATCGATCAGTGCCCGCCTTCGCCGGGCTGCACGCTGGAGCACCCCGGCCGGATCGCACTTGACCCGGACGCACCCGTATTCATCGCGGCCTGGCAGTACGCACAGTCACCGCGGCGCGCACAGTTCAGCGCGGAGTGCCCGAGCAATGCCGCGCCGGACGGAAAATGCTACGCGCCCGGCCTGCCCCACAATGCAAATACATTTGTCGATCTCGATACGGCCGATTCGCCTGATCCCTCCGAGGCGCAGTGAGTCTATCGCATCTGTCGCGCACAAACCCTGTAGAATGACGAGAACGCATCGCGTTTCAATTGTCATGAGCTACTTCGACCAGATCGCTGAAGCCGCGGCTTTTCTCAAGTTCAGGATGGGCTCGCTCGCGCCGCGCGTAGGCATTGTGCTGGGCTCGGGACTCGGGGCAGCGGCTGAGGCCGTTTCCGGCGCCGTCCTTGTGCCGTACAGCGAGATTCCGCATTTTCCGCAGTCCACGGTCGCGGGGCACTCGGGGCGCATCGTGGCCGGGCTGCTGGGCGGCGCGCCGGTAGTCATCATGCAGGGCCGCGTACATTTCTACGAGGGCTACTCGCCGGCGCAGGTTACATTCCCGATGCGCGTGCTGGGCATGCTGGGTATTCACGCCGTGGTGCTCACCAATGCAGCAGGCGGAATCAAGGAAGGCTATCGAGTGGGCCAGTTCGTGGCGCTCGGCGACCACGTCAACATGATGGGCTGGAATCCGCTGACTGGGCCCAACGAGCCGCGGTTCGCGGTTCGGCCGGGCGCGGGGCAGCGGTTCTTTGATATGACGGAAGCCTATAGCCGACGGCTGCGCACGCTGGCGCGCGAGGCCGCGTCGGAAGAAGGATTCACGCTCGATGAGGGCGTGTACCTGGCCACGCCGGGGCCAAGCTTTGAAACGCCCGCGGAGATTTGCGCCTTTCGCGTTCTGGGCGCAACGCTGGTAGGCATGTCCACGGTGCCGGAGACGATTGTGGCGCGGCACATGGACATCGAGGTGCTCGGTATCTCGTGCGTCACCAACCTGGCTGCCGGCCTGGGCAGCGTGCCGCTGAGCCACGAAGAGGTGTACGAGACCGGCCGGCGGGTTGAAGCACGGCTGGCCTCACTGCTGGCGCGGCTGGCGCCCCGCATCGCCGTGCTGGTGGATGCCGAGCCATGAGCGCGATAGACGAAAACGCAAATCGTGAAGATGGAGTGCCAAAGCTCCCGTTTCCGCCTGTTGCGCTGGGCATTGCTGGCTGCTCGGGCTCAGGCAAGACTACGCTGACCGCCGAGCTGGCGCGCACGCTGGGCGGCATCCACTTTCATCTCGACAATTACTATCGCGACCTGTCGCATTTGCCTCTTGAAGAACGCATGCGGCAGAACTTCGACGATCCGGGGCTAATCGAAAGCCCGCTGCTGGCGCGCCACGTGGCGGCACTGGCACGCGGCGAAGCCATCGACCGGCCGCTCTACAACTTTTCCACGCACACCCGCGTCGCGGGCCACACGGAGCGCGTCGAGCCCGGCCCGTTCCTCATCGTGGAAGGGCTGTTTGCGCTTTATTACCCCGCGCTGCTGCCGATCTATCAACTGCGCATCTACATCGACACGCCGGACACGCTGTGTTTCGAGCGGCGCATGAAGCGCGACATCGAGCAGCGCGGACGCACGCCGGAGTCTGTACGGCAGCAATACGAGGCGGCGGTACGGCCGGCGAGCGTGGCGTTTGTGCGCCCCTCGGCGGCGCACGCTGACCTGGTGATTGACGGAACCGGCGCGCTGGACTGGAAGGTGGAGCGCGTGGTAACAGAGTTGCGCAATCGCGGGCTATTGGCGAGAACAGTTTAACAATCGCATCGATCATGGCGCAGGCCCGGACCACGAATGATCCGGACCTGCGCAGACATGTTTACTTGCTATTGCAGCAGTTATCGGTGCAGCCGTGCTGGCAGCAGGACAGGCCGCACTGGCCATGGCAACACGAGGCGCAATAAGCAGCCTTCACCGATGTGGTGTAGGATTGCGCGAACGCAGTGATGGCGAGGACGGCGGCGAAAGAGATGGCAGCAAGAGTGCGCTTCATGGAATTCTCCTTGACGTTGATGGAGCAATTTGAGGCGTGGCTCCGCAGAGGAAGCCGCTTCAGGCGTGTGTACGTCAGAGGAGATCAGATACGGAATGTCTGGTTCAGAATGCAGAGCGGAACGATAACGAGCGAACTGCGGAAGGACGCTGGGACTGTTGCGATGGATCGTGCCGCAGCGACGGCAATGAAAGATACAGCAGCGGGAAGGTCGGCGGAGAGCTTGAGCTTTTTTGCTGCCGCCATGGGAAAAACTACCTGGGCAATCGCCTGCGCACAGCACTTGTGCAGACAGGTGTTTGACCCCATGCAATCGATCATTGGACTATCCGGGCTCATGCCGCTCATGGCCATGGCGCAGCGGTGAGCACAGGAGCCTGTCGCTCCCGAGGTGCATGGTGATTCGGCCAGACAGGGTTGAATCGCAAGCAGGAGCGTCGCCAGGATCGCAACGAATTGGGCCAGCCGTCTCATCCTCTGCTCACGAGCTTACGGGCTAGGAAGTCGCGGGGCTGTGAGCGGGATCACGTAGGGCCCTGGCGAAAACATTACGGCAAACGCTTGCAGGGCACTACGGTTCTTTGCAGGATTTGTAGTGATCTATCCCGAACTACTTGGCTGAGGCGGTCAGCGCGGCCACAGGCACCAGCATGTCTTCCTTGCGCATCACCAGGTTCGTCGCGTTGAGCGTGGCGAGCTCGAAGCCGTGGCCGTGGGTGATGGCGTCCGTAGGGCAGGCTTCAACGCAGTAGCCGCAAAAGATGCAGCGGTTATAGTCGATGTTGTAGACCTTGGCGTAGCGCTCGGAAGAAGAGATGCGCTGCTCGGCGGTATTCTCCGCGGCTTCAATGTAGATGCAGTTCGAAGGGCAGGCCGCCGCGCACAGAAAACAGGCTACGCACTTCTCCAGGCCGTTTTCATCACGCTGCAGAACATGCGCGCCGCGGAAGCGCTGCTCGAAGACCGCTCCGCGCAGCGGACCAGGACCATCAGGGTAGTTTTCCACCTGCGTGGGCTCCAGCATCTCGCGGAAGGTGATACTCATGCCCTTGGCGATGCCCGCGACGTTGCGCACAATCGACATAGCTCCAGTATACGATGGATGGCGGGAGGATTTCACGATGCGGAGCAGGCTGTGGGTGGCTGTCGCGCTGCTGGGCTTGATGACAGGAACAACGGGCGCGTTCACGCAAGACCAGGCGCCGGAGATGCCGATGAGTGCGATGCACAAGCCTGCGCCTCCCGCCGGACCGCTCAAGATCACGTATGGCGACCAGTCTGCCGAGTGGACGCCGGCCACGCTGGCCGCGCTGCCACATACCACCGTCACCGTCTATAACGAGCACGCCAAGGCTACGCAGACTTATTCCGGCGTGCCGCTGATTGATCTCCTGGTCAAGCTGGGCGTGCCCGACAAGCCACGCGGCAAGCAGCTCAAAATCTACCTGGTCGCCGTGGGATCGGACGGCTACGAGGTGGTGTATTCGCTGGGCGAAGTGACACCCGATGTGCACGACGCCACCGTGCTGGTGGCCGACAGCGAAGATGGCAAACCGATTACCGGCGACGGACCGCTCAAGATAGTCGCCACCAGAGAGAAGCGACCGGCGCGCTGGGTACGCAACCTGGTGGCCGTGCGCGTGCTCACGGCGGAATAATCGCCTGTAAATCAAGTAGGCCCGTAAAGGATGCATGCGTCCTTCGCGGGCCCGGCTTGTCTTCGTTATCCGCAGGGCATTGCAACTACTCGCGATGCTCGGGATGCCCCTGCTGCGGCTTGTGTTCGTTCACCGGATGCGCTTCTCTGGAAGCAAGCGGGGGACGCGGCGCAGGCCTCACGTTGCGGTCGGCCTCGAGCGGGTGATCGAGAGCCGTGTTCGCCGGACGGCCGTGATTGACGGCAACAAACTGCGCGTGGTTGGCGCGGGCGGCCTGCTCGTGCTGAACCTGCGTGGTCATCCGCGGCGCAACCGGTTCGCGGCGCGCGGCCAGTTCTGCCGGGGCAGGACGAGTATGCACACCGCCTGCTCCGCCGTTGTAGCTCACGCGCGTCTCATTCACCACCTTGTTCGTCACGCGATAGTTGTACACGTTGTGCACTACGTTGACGTTCACGTTGGTGTACGCGCGGTTATAGGTGAAGTGGCCGCTGTTCCAGTAGCCACCCTCGTATCCTATGCCAATGTAGCCGAAGCCGTAGTTGATGCCGCCGTAATAGCCGATGTGCGTGCCCCAGTGGCCGGGGTAATAGGCATAGTGGCCGCCGATGTATCCCCAATAACCCGGCGTCCACAGCGCGCCTTCATACGGAGCGCGCACCCATGCGCCGGGCACCCAGTAGTAGCCGGTTGCAGCATAGCTCCAGTAGCCGGGCGTCCAGATGTATCCATCGCCTGGGCAGGGAGGCTGATCGTATTCAGGCAGCGGCGGAGGAGGCTGCGGAGCGGTTACGGTGGGCGGCTCCACGTTGGCTGACTCGTCGGTTTCGTCCGAGTCACTGCTCGTGGTTGAGCTGCTCGGGGCCGGCTCGCTCTGATCGGACGACGCGGAAGCCGGTGCAGACGTGGTGGTATACGTAGCAGGCGCCAGATTTGCCGCTGCCGGATCGGAGCCCTGATCCTGGGTAGTTGACGCGGCCGACTGGCCGGTGTTTGTGGCAGTGGCTGATTGCTGGTTGCCGTGACAGCCTGCAACGCCTAACACCGCAGCCAAAGCCAGCGCAGCCAATAGCTTAAAACGAAAATCAGGGGACATGGTTTCACTCTCCAAATGAGCTTGGATGCGATCGAACGCTGTCCAGTCTACCCCCGGCAGGTGAATTTTGCATCTACATCGGGTAACGAAATGCTTCAGTCGCGGATTGCTAACGTGAGCCGGGAGGGATCGATCGCCCGTGATTATTGGCCGGCGGCGTGGTTACCGGATGGCGCTCGCGCCGGGCGCCGTGCTCAGGACTGACCAAGTCCTGGCAGAGTTCCGAGTCCTGGCCGCGCGCCAGCCCTTGCACGCTATCCTGGCCGCGGCAGAGCTTGAGCTCGATATCCTGGGCCATCTTGCCGCTCAGCACTGAAGTGCGGTCCAGGCCGCTGAAGGGATCGCGGTCATAGCGGTAGACCACGTCTTCGGAATCCTTGTCTTTGCCGTAATCGAAGTGGTTCCAGGTGCAGAGCTGGGCATGGCCGCCCTCGGTCATCACCGCGTATACCTGCGTCCAAGCAACGCTCGACGGCGGCGCCGTGTTCCACACCGGAACACCCTGCCCGCCGTTGATCCAGCGCGCCTCCCAGGAGTGGCGCGCTGCGTCGTAATAAAAAGCGGTGAAGTAGGTGGCCGTGGAGCAGTTGCGGCAGTTGTCATAGAGCGCCGTCAGGTCCTCGGGCATGTCGTCGGCAAAACGCTCCCAGTCAAACAGGCGCAGGTTCACGCCGGTGATAAGCGGCGTAACCAGGTGGCTGGTGAGCGACACGCTCCACACGGTAAACGTGTCGTCTTCAGGCAGCGACTGCGGCGCGGCTCGATCGGTCGTGACGACAAGGGCCGCGTCGTACTTGACGCCGATCTCGCGGATCGCTGTCCACTTGTCAACCGTAAGCGCGCGCGTGACCCAGACGACGATGCTCTGGTCGTTCGATGAGTGAAAGTCCACCCAGCGGAAGGTGTCGGGAGGGTTCTGTGCGCAAGTGGGAACAACGAGAGCCAGCGCAAGAGCGATCGAGCAGAGACCGCGCCGCGCCATGAGGCAACGCATAGCCGAATTATATAGTGGAAGAAGAGATACGCTTGGTTGAAGCAGCTCGTTCGAGGTGCTTACAAGCAAATTGGGATGATCCAAATTGGGATGATCCACGCCAGACAGCGCAGAGGCCGAGTCGCGTGTTCTCTGGCATGCATGGCTGCTTATGAATGAAGAATTATGCCGCGCATTCCTGACTGAGAGTCCCCGGTTTCCGTAAAGTAAAGATGAGAAAAGTAAATTCCAAGTAATAAAGATCCCAGCGTATGGGGCGTTTTGTACAATCCAGATTTATTTCTCCGGTCTGCTCGAACCCACATCGTATCGCCAGGGAGATCATTTCCTCAGCTTCTCGCTTGGAAAATATCTTAATAGGGGAGCCGTGTGCGATTTGGTTTTTCGTGTCGATAGGGTCTGGATAATAGTCAGTGGAAGTGATCAATATCCCACCGGGCTTCAGCAAGCGAAACGTCTCCTGAAAATACGCCTGCAGAGGAACTCCATGTTCTATAACGCTCATGCACGTGATAGCGTCAAAAAAAGCATCGGGGAACCCGGTGCGGGTAATATCGCCGGGCAGATACCAAATAGAGCCGCGTCGCGCCAGATCGGTAAAGGAAAGATTCATTCCATATAGATTGCGGTACCCGTACACAAATAATGCCGGAAGCACATTACTGTAGAACTCCGCACCTGCGTCGAGGACGACTGCCGATCTCGGATAAGTGCTAGTGATAGCATGCACAGCGGCGAGGTGATCCCAGTTCTTTTCCGCTGCGCGGTGTAGAGGCAATCGAAGCTCTTTACCGCTCTTTGTTGCTTCTTGCCATTCACTCGTACTTTGGAGGACTCCATTCGGCATCGAGCTGTTCGGAGGGACCGGGATGCCATGCGTTCCATATTTGTATCGCAGGCACAGGCGATAGATCGGCTCGAATCGGAGAATCCCGCTCTTGATGCGCCGGAAAAACCTTCTTGATACCGGCACATCAGAGACTATGGCCTGAGATGACGCCTGCTGCATAAATTTATCCCTATTTTACTATGCAATCATCGTTCAACAACGGGCCTCCTGAAGAACGGAGGCACTCATTCAATCTCAAATTCGAGGCGCGCGATTTCGAGACATGAACCCAACAGCGCCACGCGTATGAATCTATGCGAAGGAGCGTGAAGTACGTTCCGTCCCTGCTGCGACGGAGGAACCTTGAGACGGACAGGCGCACAAGGTTCAGAGCCGCGAAATTGGCTGGTCTCACAGCCCCAGCTTCGCCCACATCGCATCTACCTTCGCCTTGGTCACGCTATCCATCTCGATCATGGCCGGCCAGAGGCGGTTGAAGCCTTCGGCTTTCCATTTGCGCGTGGCGTCGATCCCCATCTTCGACCCGTAGTTGGGCAGCCTCGATGCGTGGTCGAGCGAGTCGACGGGGCCGAGCGTGAATTGAATGTCACGCTCCGGGTCGATGTTGTTGGCGACGCGCAGCACCACGTCGGGGATGTTGTGCACGTCGCAGTCTTCGTCCACGACGATGATGCATTTGGTGAACATGGCCTGGCCAAGCGACCAGATGGCGTTCATCACCTTGCGCGCCTGGCCGGGGTAGCTCTTCTTGATCGACACGATCATCAGGTTGTGGAAGACGGCCTCGACAGGTAGATGCACATCGACTAGCTCGGAGATGGTCATCTTCATCGCGGGCAGAAAGATGCGCTCCACGGCCATGCCCATCCATGCGTCTTCCATGGGCGGCTTGCCGACGATGGTCGCGGCGTAGATAGGGTCTTTGCGATGGGTGATGCAGGTGAGGTGGAAGACCGGGTAGTCGTCGGTCATGGTGTAGAAACCGGTATGGTCGCCGAAGGGGCCTTCGCTGCGCAGCTCACCCAGCTCCACGTAGCCTTCGAGCACGATCTCGGCGTGCGCGGGCACTTCGAGATCGACGGTCTCACATTTGACGATCTCTACCGGCTTGCCGCGCAAAAACCCTGCGATCAAAAACTCTTCCACTTCGGGCGGCGCGGGAACGATGGCCGCGAAGGTCGTTGCCGGATCGGTGCCGACGGCCACGGCGACTTCGAGACGCGAGCCTTTGAGATTGCCCAGCGTTACCTGCGGCAGGCCGCCGACGGGTCCGTCGGGAATCTGCACGGCGCCGCCGGCTGATTCGGCCATCATCGCTACGCCTGCGCCCTTCGGGCCGTATACCTCTTGGACTGACTCTACGGCTATCGCAGCTTGGCGCAGCGCCTCGCGATAGTGCTCTGCCGCAACCTTCTGCCGCTGCCAGTGCATGCCGGTGGTCTGGCCGTCGTACACCTGCATGCGATACATCCCGATGTTGCGCTTGCCGGTGCGCGGGTCGCGGGTGTGCACGCAGGGCAGCGTGATGAAGCGGCCGCCGTCGTGCGGCCAGCACTTGAGAATCGGAAATGCGTTCAGGTCGAAGCCTTCGCGCAGGATGACCTCTTTGCACGCGGCATCCTTGGCGCTCACGGTCCTGGGAAATGCGCTGGCCAGCACGCCAAGCCGCGGGAGCATCTTGAGCTTGTCGAGGAAGCCTTCGGGCGCTTTCATGTTCATCAGCCCGTGAATGCGCTCGGCAATCTGATCGACCTTTTCGACGCCGAGCGCAAGGGCCATGCGCCGCTCGCTGCCGAACTGGTTGATGAAAACCTTGTGGCCGGGATGGCCTTTCACGTTCTCAAACAGCAGCGCCGGACCGCCAGGAGCATGCTTGCCGCCTGCCCCATCCTTTCCGTCCGCCGCGGCGGAGAGAGGGTGAGAGTGCGATCCGATCTTGCTCACTCGGTCGGTGATCTCAGTGATCTCTAACTCGGGTGAAACCTCCTCGCGGATGCGCTTCAGCTCGCCATGCTTTTCGAGGGTTCCGATCCAGTCGCGCAAATCGTCGTAGGCCAATAAGGTGCTCCGTGCGGTGGTTACCGTTCCTTTTCATACTACGTCCTTTCATGTAACTGAAACGCGCTGTGCACAATGGCTTTGCCTTTCCATGCGCAGTTGTGCGATGCTTCGCCATGAGACCGGGCGACTTTGCCGCCGCAACCCGCGGACCGATCAGGCAACGCAACGGAACGCAACTCGCGCAAGGAGACTGAGATGAGTCATTCCCCCAAGTACAACTGCCATCCTTATTTCAAGAAGCGCAAACCGCGCCGGGTTGGAGAAGCCGCTCCAGCGGGCGAGCCGTGGAGCGTGCCCAGCCTGTGTGCCGCCTACAACTGGCCCACCGGTATGCCGGGCGGCGGGGTCATCGCCATTGTGGAGCTGGGCGGCGGCTGGGTGGCTTCCGACATGAGCTCGTTTTTCAGCTCCATCAACCAGCCGGTGCCATCGATTACCGACGTCTCGGTGGACGGCACGCAGAACACGCCCAACCAGAGCGGACAGGCAGGCGAAGCCGACTATGAGGTCGCGCTGGACATCCAGGCATCCGCGGCGTCGTACTATGCCGCAACCGGCCAGCCGGCCACGGTGCGCGTCTACTGGTCGCAGGACATTGCCTCGGCGGTGCAGGCGGCAGCCTCCGACGGCTGCGCTGTATGCTCCATCTCCTGGGGCGCGGACGAGGCGGAGTGGGGCGCCTCAGCCGCCGAGCAGATGGACTCTACTGCACAGTCAGCCACAGCAGGAGGCATGATCGTCTTTGCCGCGGCGGGCGACAACGATTCGGGCGACGGCGGACCGACGCCCGCCAATGTGGATTGTCCGTCTTCGTGCCCGCACGTGGTGGGCTGCGGAGGGACCTTCAAGACACCGACCCAGGAGACGGTGTGGAACGACAACCCCGACGAGACCGATGGCGAGGGAACGGGCGGCGGCTACTCGACGATCTTCCCGGTGCAGAGCTTCCAGATTGGCGCGCCGCCGGCTCCGGCCAAGTCGAAGTACGGCTCGGGGCGCATGGTGCCGGACGTGGCGGGCGACGCCGATCCCAACACCGGCTACGAGGTCTTTGTGCACGGGTCGTCCACGGTGCTGGGCGGAACGAGCGCGGTTGCGCCGCTTTACGCGGGCCTCTTTGCGTCGTTCGGCGCCAAGCTCGGCTTCGTGACGCCCACGCTCTGGCAGAATCAGAAGGCTTTCAACGACATTACCCAGGGCGGCAACGGCTTTTACGATGCCGCCGTGGGGCCGGATCCGTGCAGCGGGATTGGTTCGCCCATTGGGACGAGCATCGCGGCGCTGTTCGTCACGGGTGGAGCGTGAGTCTGTTTACTGTGCCGGCTGGATCGTCGTAAGCGCCGGCGCAACCGGATCGAGCGGGAAGCCGAGCCGCTTCCACTCGTCGAAGCCGCCGCGCAGGGGACGCACGCGGTCAATACCCAGCTTGTGCAGCGTCATGGCCGTCTTGGCCGCGGTGGCCTCGCTGGGGCAGGTGCAATAGAGCACCACGTCGCGGTCGCGGGGAATCTCCTGGTGGCGCGCGGTCAGGTCGTCGGGTGAGAGGTGCAGTGCGCCGGGGAGAGTGAACGGGTCCGGCAACAGTTCGAGCGGATGGCGCAGGTCCACGATGTAGACCGGCTCGCCGGCGTCGAGCTGGCGCTTGAGCTCTTCCGGTTCCAGACGGGCTGCGGCCAGCCTCTTGAGCACTGTGCGGCGGCGATAGATGCGGGCCAGGAAGAAACCGAGAATACCCAACACCAGCAGCGCGCCGGAGAAGCGCCCCACCCACGACAGCACGCTGGGATCACGCTTGAGCAGGTCGCCAAAGAACCGTCCGCCGACCAGCAGCGCGCCCGCCCACAATACACCGCCGATGGTGTCATAAAAGACGAACGGGCCAAAGCTCATTCCGTTTTCGCCGGCCACCGGAGGCGCCAGGATGCCGAGGCCGGGAACGAACTTGGCAAACACCAGCAGCGCGCCGCGGCGGCGGCCAAAGGAGTCCTGGGTGCGGCGCACGCAGGTCGTCGGCTCAAGCGACAGCTTGCAGAGAATGCGCAATACGTGGTGCCCGTAACGGCGTCCGACGAGGAACCAGGCGGAGTCGGCCGCCAGCGAGGCTACCACCCCGGCCAGCAACGCCAGGGCAAAGCTGATCTGCCCCTCGGCTGAAAGCGCTCCGGCAGCCAGCAGAACCGGCGTGGCGGGCAGGGGAATTCCCAACTGCTCCAGCAGAACCCATGCAAAGAGCAGGAGATAACCGTACATCATCAAAATGTGTGTGGGTAGAGCCATCGGATGTCCCGTGCCACGGATCAGGAAAGATCAGACTGCCTGGCTTCCGCCTTGCGCGGCAACAAAAGCAGGCACTCTCATCTTATCGGATGAACTTTCTCGGAAATCGTTGCAAATGCCTTGCGGTGGGCCCCTCCGGGCAGGCAATTCCTCAGCCCCGCGCCGTCGGCGAGCGCATCACCTGCTCGATCGTCCAGTCCACCCAGCGGGCCTGCTCGCCGTTGCAGACCACGGCGGAGGGCGCGTTGCCGGCAACGGCTCCGGCAAAGTTGAGCACCAGTGGATAGTGGACGTTGGCGTGCGCAGGCAGCATCTCCACGCGCACATTGGCGCCCGGGCTATGGATACGCAACTCGGAGCCGTTCAGCGGATCGAGGCAGATTTCGCCATCCACGCCCACCACGCGGAACTGATCCCGCGGGATCTGCGAGGTCCAGCGCACATCCACGTAGCCATGGATGCCGCCGGCGTAGCGGATCAGCGCGGTGGCCGAATCCTCCACCTTGATACTGTGAACGGCGTTGGAGAGCAGTCCACAGGCCTGTTCGGGCCTGCCGAAGAGAAAGTTCATGGCGTCGATGCGGTGCGAGGCGATATCGTAGAGCGGCCCGCCGCCGGCCCATGCCGGATCGCAGAGCCAGCCACGCTCTGCCGCGGGCAGCCAGCTATGGCAGTTGGCCTCCACCAGCACTGGCTGGCCGATCGCGCCCTCGGCAATAAGCTGCTGAGCGCGCAGCAGCTTGGGATAGAGCCGGCGGTAATATGACACGCCGAAAACGCGGCTGCTCGCCTCCGCCTCGGCAACGATACGCTGGGCTTCGGCGTCGTTCATGGCCATGGGCTTCTCGCAAAGCACGTGCTTGCCGGCGCGCAGTGCGGCGATAGCCGCGTCTGCGTGCATCGCCACCGGCAATGCGATGTAAACGGCGTCTACCGCGCTGTCTTGAATCGCGTCTTCGACCGCAGGCCAGGTCTTTGTGCCGGG
>JASHPJ010000046.1 GCA_030038195.1 Acidobacteriaceae bacterium | reverse complement strand
GGGCGAGGACGGCATGAGCGCGTCGCGCCTTGGCCTGGTGAGCTGGGTGAAGAATCGCGAACTCGATCGCGATCCGGACGAGGCGACTTACCGGCTGACCTGAACACAACCATTTCCCCGAAACGACGGACCCATGGAGAACTGAAGCATGAACCTGAAGTCATTGATCAGCAAAGTGGATGATGCGACGCGCAGCGCGCTTGAGGCGGCGGCGGGCCTTTGTGTTTCACGCACGCACTACGACATCGAGGTGGAACACTTCCTGCTCAAGGCGCTCGACAGCTCGGACAACGATATTGCGTTCATCCTGCGCCAGTATGGCGTGGATCGCTCGCGGTTCACGTCGGAGCTGGAGCGCAGCCTGAGCCGATTGAAGACCGGCAATGCGCGCAGCCCGGCGTTCAGCCCGCAACTGGTGAAGATGCTCACCGAGGCGTGGACCATCGCGACCCTCGAATTCGACGCGGGGCAGATTCGCACCGGCTTTGCGCTGCTGGCGCTGATCACCGACAGCGAGCTGGCGCGGCTGATGCGCGATGTGAGCAAGGAAGTGCAGCTCATTCCGGCGGAGGCGCTGCGCAAGGACTTTTACACGGTGACGGAGAAGTCGCGCGAGACCGCGACGTCACTTGCGGTGGCGCCGGGCGCCGCGGCGGGTGAAGCGGGCGCACCGGGCCGCGCTGTCAGCGGCAAAACGCCGCATCTGGATCAGTACACCGAGAACCTGACGGCCAAGGCCAAGGCGGGCAAGATCGATCCTGTGCTGGGACGCGACGTGGAGATTCGGCAGGTGGTGGATATATTGATGCGCCGCCGGCAGAACAATCCGATTCTTACCGGCGAGGCCGGCGTGGGCAAGACGGCCGTGGTCGAGGGCTTCGCGCTGCGGCTGGCCAGCGGCGATGTGCCGCCGCCGCTGCGCAACGTGCAGTTGCACAGCCTCGATCTGGCGCTGCTGCAGGCGGGCGCAGGCGTGAAGGGCGAGTTCGAGAACCGGCTCAAAGGGCTGATCGAAGAGGTCAAGGGTTCGCCGCATCCGATCATCCTGTTCATCGACGAGGCGCACACGATGATCGGCGCAGGCGGACAGGCCGGACAGAACGATGCGGCCAATCTGCTCAAGCCGGCGCTGGCGCGCGGCGAGCTGCGCACCATCGCGGCGACCACGTGGTCAGAGTACAAGAAATTCTTCGAGAAGGACGCGGCGCTGGCGCGGCGGTTCCAGGTGGTCAAAGTCGAGGAGCCGAGCGAGACGCAGTGCGACACCATGCTGCGCGGCATTGTGGCGGCGCTCGAAAAACACCATGACCTGCGCATCCTGGATGAAGCGGTCACGTCGACGGTGCGGCTCTCGCATCGCTATCTCGCCGGACGGCAGTTGCCGGACAAGGCGGTGAGCGTGCTCGACACCGCCTGCGCGCGGCTTGCACTGGGGCAGAACACGATTCCGCCGCCGATTGAGGATGCCACGCGGCGCATCGATGACCTGAAGGTGCAGAAGCAGATCCTGGAGCGCGAGACAACTGTGGGCGAAGATCACGCGGAGCGGCTGGCGACGATCGAAGAGAGCCTGAAGAAGGAAGAAGAGTCGCTGGCGAAGCTGAAGACGCAGTGGGAGCAGGAGGTAGCGCTGGTCAAGCAGATTCGCGCCATGCGCGCGGCTCTCGAGTCCGGCGCGGAGACGGTCAAGGCCGAGGGCGACGGCGCAGAGGTGAAGGCGTCGCTGGAAGCGCTGCGCGCGCTCGAAGACGAGCTGGCCAAGGTGCAGGGCGAGAATCCGCTGATTCACGTCTGCGTGGACGAGCGCATCGTAGGCGAGGTGATCTCGGCATGGACGGGCATTCCGCTGGGCAAGATGGTAAAAGACGAGATTGCCGCGGTGCTCGATCTCGACGGGCAACTGCGCAAGCGGGTCATCGGGCAGGATCATGCGCTGGCCGCGATTGCGCAGCGCATCATCACTTCGCGCGCGCGGCTCGACGATCCGGGCAAGCCGGTGGGCGTGTTCATGCTGGTGGGTCCCAGCGGCGTGGGCAAGACGGAGACCGCGCTGGCGCTCTCTGACCTGCTCTATGGCGGCGAGCGCAACCTGATCACCATCAATATGTCGGAGTTCCAGGAAGCGCATACGGTCTCGACGCTGAAGGGGGCGCCTCCGGGATACGTGGGTTACGGCGAGGGAGGCGTGCTGACGGAAGCGGTGCGCCGGCGGCCATACTCGGTCGTGCTGCTGGACGAGATCGAAAAGGCGCACAGCGATGTGCACGAGCTGTTCTACCAGGTCTTCGACAAGGGCAACATGGAAGACGGCGAGGGCCGCTCGATCGACTCCAAGAACTGCATCATTATCCTCACCAGCAACGCCGCGACCGACACGCTGATGAAGCTGACGGCCGATCCGGAGACGATGCCCGGCAGCGAGGGACTGGCCGCCGCCATCAAGCCGGAGCTGAACAAGATCTTCAAGCCCGCATTTCTGGGGCGCCTGATGGTCGTGCCGTACTTCCCGGTGCGCGACGAAGCTCTCAAGAAGATCGTCCGGCTCAAGCTGAGCAAGATTCAGCGGCGCATCCAGGAGAACCACAAGATCGCCATGGAGGTGGACGAAGCGGTGATCGATGAAGTGGCCAAGCGCTGCACGGAAGTGGAGAGCGGCGCGC
The DNA here is from genome assembly GCA_030038195.1 of Acidobacteriaceae bacterium. Lineage (GTDB taxonomy): Bacteria > Acidobacteriota > Terriglobia > Terriglobales > Acidobacteriaceae > Telmatobacter. Next base: position 18,422 of record JASHPJ010000046.1, on the reverse strand, counting down.
GCAACGTAGACAACATTCTTTCCAACACCATGCTTCCGGAGATTTCGCGCCAGGTGCTGGGGCGCATGGCCGAAGAGGCTCCGATGGAGCGGGTCAAGATAAACGTCGGGCCGGATGGCAACTTTACATACGAGTGGTAAAAGCAATACATCGGTTCGGTGGATGTCCCGCTGGAAAGCAGGTAAACGGCGGGACACTCCGGAAAGTACAGCGATATGGCATTTGCACAGACAAACCGGCTGCTGAATTTTACGAGTCCGCTGGGAGCGGACGTGCTGCTCCCGGAGCGCCTGAAAGGCGTGGAGGGCATCTCGGAGCTGTTTGACTATCAACTGGATTTGCTGGCCGAAACCTCCACCTCGGTTGACCCGTCGAGCATCGTAGGGCAGAAGGTATGCTTGGCCATTACGGCCGACGACAGCGGCACGGAGCGTTATATCAACGGCATTGTCGCCAGCTTCGAGATGACCGGCGGCGACGAAGAGTTCAACACCTACCGCGCGCGCATTGTGCCCAGCCTGTGGACCCTGACGCTGAACGTGAACACGCGCGTCTTCCAGGACAAGACGGTTCTGGACGTGATCCAGGCGGTGCTGAGCCCGTATAACATCAGCCCCTCCGTGCAGACCTCAAGCACGTTCACGCCGATGGAGTATTGCACGCAGTACCGCGAGACGGATTTCGCTTTCATCTCGCGGCTGATGGAACAGCACGGCATCTTCTACTACTTTAGCCACACGCAGGACGACCACGCCCTCACGCTGCAGGATGTTTCGAGCAAGCTGAGCGACTGCGCCATCCAGAACACCTTCCGCTACGCGCCGCAGCTCAACGACAAGGAGGGATTTTACGACTTCGTCATTCAGGAATTCATTGCGCGGTCTACGCTGGTCTCAGGCGAGCACACCACGTGGGACTACAGCTTCATCCGCAACAAGACTGTACTGGGCGACAGCGTGCCCACCAAGGGACCGCTGGGATCGAACAGCAACGAGCAGTACGACTATGTGGACAGCGCCGCCGCGTACCTGAAGAAAGAGGGCTCCGATCCGACGATCACCGACCTGAATACGTTTTTTGCCAACGTGCGCCGTGACGCGTCGGATGCCGAGACGCAGGTGGTCGAGGGCTCGTCGAACGCGATTCCCATGATGACGGGCTACACGTTTACGCTGTCGGTTTATCCGCAGGCATCCCTGAACGTGAAGTACCTGCTGACGCACATCGAGCACGAGGTGGCGCAACTGCCCACATACCGCACGGGCCGGCAGGATCCGGTCGAGCCCTATTCGAACCGGTTCCGCGCTGTTCCCGCCTCGATCGTCTACCGCGCTCCCCTCAAGACGCCCAAGCCGGTGGTGAGCGGCGTGCACACGGGCTTCGTGGTGGTGCAGAGCGGGGAAGACTCGTACATGGACAAGTACGGGCGGGTGAACGTGCAGTTCTGGTGGGACCGGCTGCGCAAGGCCAACACGCCGGACAACACGCTGCTGCGCGTGGCGCAGCAGTGGGCCGGCAAGGGATGGGGCACGTACTTCTGGCCGCGCGTCGGCGACGAGGTGCTGATCGACTTCATCGAAGGCGACCCGGATCAGCCGATTGTTGTCGGATCGGTCTACAACGGCGTGAATATGCCCAAGTACGATCCGGCCGGGCAGTACACGCTCTCGGGCATATTGACGCGCAGCTCGACAGGCGGTGGCGCGTCGAACGCCAACGAGCTGCGCTTTGAGGATCTCGCCGGCAAAGAGCAGATCTTCATGAACGCCGAGCGCGACTACGACCTGCACGTGGAGCATGACTGGCACACCCTGGCGGGCAACGAGCAGCACACCAAGATCACGGCGAATCGCTTTGACGAAGTGGACGGCGATGAGCATTGCCTGGTGAAAGGCAAACAGCTCGGCGAGGTAGACGGCGACGCGCACCTGAACATCAAGGGCAAGAACGTAGTGCAGGTGGGCGGCGACCGCGAGCATACCATCACCGGGAATCTGAAGGAAAGCATCGGCCAGAACGCGCACATCAGTGTGACTTCCAATCGGAACGAGCAGATCGGGCAAAACTACTCGCTCACCGTCGGGATGAAGCAGGTGATCCAGGCCGGCATGAACTTCGACGTGATCGCGCCGGTGCAGATCTCGCTCAACTGCGGACCCAACACCATTGTGCTGAGTCCGGAAGGCATCGGCCTCAACGGCGCAGGCGGCTTCATCTCGATCGGACCCGAGGGGGTGACGATCGAAGGCACGATGGTGATGATCAACAGCGCCGGCGCGCCGGTTACCGGCTCGCCGGGCAGCGCGCAGAGTCCGCAGTCTCCAGGAAGCTGCACCGCGCCCACGGCGCCGCAGTTCCCCGGCGACACGCCTCCGTCGCAGGCGGCGAGCGACTCGTCCAGCTCATCCGCCACGACTCCGTCGCTGGGAACCGGCTCGAGTTCCAGTTCAAGCTCCAGCCCAAGCTCGTCCTCGTCGCCGAGTCCGGCGGGCGCGGCCGCAGGCGCGACCGGAGCGGCGGCTGGTGCCGTGAGCAACGCAGCCAACCAGGCACAGCAGGCCGTTCAACAGGCGACGCAGCAGGCTGCACAGGCCGCGCAGCAGGCTGCCAATGAAGCCAAAACGGCTGCAACCCAGGCAGCGCAGGCTGCGAAACAGGCCGAACAGCAGGCACAGCAGGCCGTGAACCAGGTTGTGCAGCAGGGACGCCAGGCATTCCAGCAGGCGAACCAGGCAGCACAACAGGCGCAGCAGGCCGCGTCACAGGCAGTGGGCCAGGCGCGACAGGCGGCACAGCAGGCGGCAGCGCAGGCCGAGCAGGCGGCGCAGCAAACCGCGCAACAGGCGGCACAGGCTGTGCAGCAGGCGCAACAGCAGGCGAAGCAGGTGGAGCAGCAGGCGCAGCAGTCCGCGCAGCAGGCGCAACAACAGGCGCAGCAGGCCCAGCAGGCTGCCGAGAAAGCCGCGCAGCAGGCGCAGCAACAGGCACAACAGGTTGCACAGCAAGGACAGCAGGCGGCCCAGCAGGCACAACAGCAGGCCCAGCAGGCTGCGAACCAGGCACAACAAGCCGCGCAACAGGCGCAACAACAGGCGCAGCAGGCAGCGCAGCAGGTGCAGCAGTCCGCGCAGCAGTCCGTGCAGCAGGCGCAGCAGGGCGCGCAGGCGGCGCAACAGTCGGCCCAGCAGGCCATGAACTCGGCGATGAGGGGGTTCTAGCAGAGTATGGGGATGCCGGCAGCCACCATCACCAGCCAGACCGCGCACGGCGGCGTGGTCATGGTCGGGTTTCCACAGGTGCTCATTGGCATGATGCCGGCCTCGCGCATCGGCGACATGCACGTGTGCCCCATGGTCACGGGCGTGGTGCCGCACGTGGGCGGGCCGTTCCTCCTGGGCTCGACGACGGTGCTGGTGGGCATGATGCCGCAGTCGCGGGTTACCGACCAGTTGACCTGCGTAGGTCCTCCGGATGTTGCGCTGATGGGCTGCGAGACGGTGCTGGTGGGCATGGCCGGCGCCGGCGGCGCCGGCGGCGCGATGGGCGGCATCTCGGCCATGGGCGCTTCCGTCCCCATGCAGTCGGCAGCCACTTCTACCTCGCCGCAGCCTACGGCAGAGATGCAATCGGACGGCACCATCAAGACCTCCGCGCCGCCGGGTGGATCGCTGCCGCCGATTCCGCTCTCTTCGCCGGAATTTCCCACGCTGCCCGCTAAGGAGACACCGAACTTTGAGACCGCGCAGCCGGTGAACATTCCGCCGGGCACCACGCTGTACCGGGTCATCGGCGATCCGGCGAAAGGGGCTGGTCCCTACTGGACAACGGAACTGCCGACGGATGAGACGGTGTGGCGCCAGAGTGCAGCCGTGGGTGACTGGAACGCCGGCAGCCTGCTGGCAATCGCGCAAGTGCCAGCCGAGGGACTCAAGGCCTGGGCAGGCATGGCGGCGGCTCAGCCTGGCGGGCTGCTTGGCGGAGGCCCGCAACTCTGGATTCCGCCTGGGACGCTGATTCCTGGCGCTATTACGCAGACGCCGTGGAGCAGCATGGCCAACCAGGCACAGCAGGCTGCGCAGCAGGCCGTGCAAGGAGCGCAGCAGGCGGCGAACCAGGCGCAGCAGGCCGCGCAACAGGCGGAACAGCAGGCGCAGCAGGCTGCTCAGCAGGCCGAGCAGGGCGCGCAACAGGCTGCCCAGCAAGCCGCGCAGCAGGCACAGCAGGCGGCCAACCAGGCGCAACAAGCGGCGCAACAGGCGCAGCAGCAGGCACAGCAGGCCGCGCAACAGGCGCAACGGGCTGCGCAGCAAGCCGAACAACAGGCGCAACAAGCTGCAGGACAGGCCAAGGCCGCCGCGCAACAGGCTGCCCAGCAGGCCCAACAGCAGTCGCAGCAGGCACAGCAACAGGCCCAACAGGCCGCGCAACAGGCACAGCAGGCGGCTAATCAGGCGCAGCAGGCCGCCGGCCAGGCGAGCCAGCAGGCAATGCAGGGCCTTCCGAAAGGATTTCCATGACGGCTGAGGCTCTTCCCGCAGTTCCGCAGATGCTGGCCGAACGCTTCGCCAAGGCGTTTGCGGCTTTCGTTGATGCGGTGCGCGACGCTGCGCAAGCGGCTGCGCTCGATCCCCTGCTCGGCGCATCGCGCTCGCTGCTGGTTTGGCAAACCCAGGATCTGCCGCGGCTGGAGAGAGAGAATGCCAAGGTGCAGAATGCCATGGCGCTTTATCTCGTGGGTGAAACCCGCACTATCGTGACGCTGGCGGCGGAAAAACGCCACCTGGCGCGGGAACTGGATGGCTGCGACCTGAACTTTGCAGGACCCGAGCGTGGCCAGGTTCTCGATCAACTGGAGACAGCGGTAGTGGTGGCTGCTTACCAGGTGTGCAAAGCCGCCGGGGTTCCCTGAACCATGGCAATGATCGGTTAAGGCGCCCGAAAAGACGAGAGCAGCCTCAAACAGTATGAAATGGCTCCCGCCCCGGAACTCGGAAAGGATGTTTGGATCGCATCGGATATGAGCGCCAACCCCGGACAACTCGCAGGCCAGTCGTCTGCCGCACGCATCGGTCGATGGATCGTGCCGGCCATCCCCTTCGGATGGACGTGGGTGCCGGATTTCGGCATCCAGAAGCAGGCCGAGGGAGTTGTTCCCAGCAACGTGTACCTGCGCGAGGACCAGTTGCTGGGCGGCAATCAGCTGGCGCTCTACATTCAGGCGCAGATCACCATCATGAAGAGCACGTTTCTCGATCCGGTCATCGCCGGCCCGGCGCCGCTGCAGTTTCCTGATGCCGAGGAGGCCGCATTGCTGATGCTCAAGCATCGTTCCATGCACCAGGTGACCGTCTTCCAAGTGCAGCACTACGTCCGCAGCGGAAAGTGGATTGGCATTGCCACGCTCACCACGCTGGAGTCGGAACTGCTGAAGGTTCGCGCCGACTTCGACCAGTTCATGAAGCTGCTGCGCATTGAGCCGTCTGCGGGCTGACGCGGGCCGGGTGCCACGCTTGTGCTGCAAGATGTTTGTTTTCCTTACCCCGATGATGGCTTCGCCGCAGAGAAAGTCCGGCTGCGGATGCATCTGGCTCAGGTGCAGCCGGGCGGATAATTCTGATACACTTTGAAGAGCGTAATCAGGGGGTTCAACGCGCCAGGCCGCGCCCTGCCGATACGCTTCAGCAACCGATGTTCGGGGAGTGGCTCAGCCTGGTAGAGCACCTGGTTCGGGACCAGGGGGTCGGAGGTTCAAATCCTCTCTCCCCGACCATTAAGCTGCTGATTCGGTTAGACTTAATTCTCGCGGTTCCCGCAAATTCTGCACCTTCAACGAGAGTTTTGTGTCCTAGTTGTGTCCTAAATGCCGCTCATCGCAGCGGCCACCATCCGGGGCATGTCCGGGTGAGCCTGTCTGCATGTTCGACCGCAGGGAGCATATTGCTCAGAATCGTGTCGTCGCTAATACAAACCGATTGCAGTTCTGCTTTTGCTCTGCGCGGAGACCCACTAGCTGCTCAGGTGCGGCGATGTCATACGCCTTGTCAAACTTACGAGGGCTCCCGAACATGCAGGCTTGCCAAGACAGCGGGAATATGACAAGAGATTCCGGGTGATGAACTAGCTCTAGCGGAACCCTCTCGTTGGGAGCGGGGCCGGGTGCTTCACCCCGCAGAACCGCAGCTTGGTCTGTAGTACAGAACGGCTCAGCCTCATTGTCTGTGTAGCGCAAGCACCAATACAGATTGCTGCTCCAGAATGCGCCCTTCTTCACATCCTCCAACATTCGGCTGATGACCCAGTTCCGCACCTTCGTTTCTGGCAGAGGCCGGGGAATCATCGAATCAACCGTCAACGACTTTCTATCATCGGCGATGCTAGTGACCGTCATGCCTCGGAGTTTCCTTACCTCCAACTCATGCTGCTGCATGGCAAGTGGAGACCGCGCCGTAAGCATGTGCATGAACTCAACCAAGAAGTCTTTGCGGGTTTCCCACTGCTCGAATCGGTTGGCTTTCAGTTCCTCACGCACACGCGGGAAATCGTTCTCAAGTCGCACCCATACAGAATCAGGATGGGTGACCGCTGAGTAGTCGGTGCCGCTCGAATAGTCGTAGAATCCGATGCCCTGCCCTATTTCGCTAGTGGCTACGGTCGTCCATCGTCCCGTATAGCGGTCGTAGTGCCACAGTGGTTTTTCTTCCCCAGCACGAGACGGCCCGACGAACCCGCGCATGTATCCTTGCGGGAGCCAATGGTCTTTCCTTCCGCGAAGCTTTCTCACCTTTTGTTTTTGAGACATCTAATTGGTGATTTTAATGGTGCCGAGTGGCATCGCCCCGCAGTTGACCGCTCATCTTCTCCGATTCGTCCTCGGCCAGTCGATGCGCCAGCGTTCTTTACCCGCCGAAGCCCAAAACAATTTCTTGCATGGCGTTCCCTTTGCATGGTGATAGAGAACGGCGGTGCGTTCGTAGAAGCCTTTCGTATGCCAAGAATCGCTGAACTTGAACAGGTGGTAATCGAGATGATGAGCGAACTCGTGGCAGAGCGTGCTCAGAAATGTTCCGTAGGATGTGATTTCCTTCTTAATTGCGGTTCGCATCCACAACCGCATCAGCATCGTCGCGGGGTCGTAATCGCCAAAAAGCTCATACGTCCATTCGCGTCCTTTCAGCGGTCGCGCTGCCAGCACTCTGACATCGCACTTTGGCACTTGATAGAAGTGAGAGGCTTGCAAAAGGAACTCCGCACAGGCAGTTCGAACTCCCTTTGTCTCGCCTGTCTGCATGGCGACTTCAATTCTTCTCGCAATTTCTGGCAGCAGCCGTGCGTCCTGAGGCAGGTCGAGAGTAATGATTCGGTCGCTCACCAAGTAGCCGTTCCGGTCTTTGCCTCGGGGAGGGGCATCGGTAAACATGGCGGACTCTTGCGCCAATTATCGCAGCCCTGCTGCGGCAGCAGATAGTGGAGAGCAAAGAGCCAACATCTGGACTGGAGACGGACACGGTCGCCCTTGAGAAGCTGAGAATGGAAGCGAAAGGACAACCAGTTCTACCCAAGGAAACGAACTAGCGAGGTTTTCTCCCTTTATACCGTGCAGCCGTTTCGAGCGAGTTGAAGCTTCGGACATTTGCGTCCCGAGGTGCTGGGCGTGTTCCCTTCGCAACGGCTACCATCTCCTCACGTAATGACTTGAGCGACTGAATTTTCACTTTGCTCGACTTTTTCACCATGGCTGCTCTCCAACTGGCCAGAGACTAAAATCAATCACTTGTGTTTTCGTTTACCACTCGCGCCAAGTAATTCCGACTTCCCGATGACCCTTCTCGGGTTCTCTAACTTCGGTGGCTCGGAGATGCCCTTGAAAGCCGGGCTCGACTTCCACGGGCTCAGCCCGTACATCCGGGAATCCCGCAAATGGTTCAAGATTCAACCGCTGACGAGATAGGAGCGGGATGGCTACGTTCGAACTCGCCTCGATGACGGTGCCGAACCCCTTATCGAGCAACTCCGTGCAGACCGTGTCCTAGACGACCTGACTAGAACGCCCATGATTTTGGCCGAGGTGGTCTCCCTGTTTCAGGCCGGCAAGAAGATTCCTACCAGCCGTCTGGGCGTTCTGGACGCCGTGACCCAGATGATGGAGAATTCGGAAACGCATCAGGCTGCTCTCGCAAATGCTCCTCTTTCGGGTCTGGGACGTGCCTTCCTGGAGAGACTCGGGAGTTCTCCGGTGACGCGCGGTGGCGTTCAACTCCTCGAAGCGACAGCTCGCCAAGAGATCAGTGCCTGTTCGCGTGTCCTTCAAGATGCTGGACAGTTGGGTGCGCTGCCAGATCCCGGCAGCGTTCTTACAGCTCTGTGCTCCCACCATGTACTTGAACGGTCAACGTATCCCGATATCACCTACACCTTCTTGCACCAGCAGTTCCAAGAGTCGTTCGCAGCGTTTCATCTGAAACGCGAACTGTCCGAGATCGTGACGACGGGCACGGGGCGAGACGACTTCGCGGCTCATTATGTCAACGAGCCTGCTTGGACTCAGCCGATCGAGATGCTGGCGGAGTTCATCGGACGGCACACCGACGACGAACAGCTTCCCAATGCGGTAGCAATGGGACAGGCACTTGTGGAAATGGCGCTGCCGCTGGATGCGGCCTTCGCGGCGAAACTCGCTCACCTGTGCGGTCCGGAAGTCTGGAGAGTGACACGGGAGGCATTGGGTGCTCGTCTTCGCCAATTGTGGCAGAGCTCCTGCAGCCAACACAGAGACATCGCAGTAGCGGGAATGGTGGCAAGCGGGTCAGAGGACTTCAAGGACATTTTGGAACCACTGTTGTCATCCGAAGATACTAATCTTCAGCTTGAGCCATATCGAACGGGTGAGCCATTTGAGGTCACTAGCCTCGGCGCGGCATGGGAGGAGACGGTAAGCCGGTGGCCTGAAGGTGCCAGGGCGAGCTTTGTTGCTGAAATGATGCAAAGAAGCCCAGCTCCCGTTGAAGTTATCGCCTTTGCCATGAAGGACCCGAGCCCTGGTGTCCGAAAGAATCTGTTGTCTTTTGTCTGGTGGGGAATGTCACCGGAAGAGATATCCCGGTTCTCGCAGACGCTGGACGACACCAACTTTAAGGAGTTAATTGCCGGGATGTACGCCAGCGAGTTGCCACCACCAATGCATCCCCGAGCCCTGGAGAGTTATGTCGCCGCGGCAAACGGTGCGACTGGACCTCTCGACAGGTTTCTGGCTTGGAGACAGGCTGCGAGCTTCGGTCATGAGAGCTTCGTCAACGAACTCAAAGAGTCGCTTTCCCAACTGGAAGCCGAGCAAGTCAGAGACTTGGAGAGCCACGATCTTCAGGGCCGGGAACTCCGGGCCACAATAGAGTCGCTGAGGAGGACGGATGCCCAGTGGGTGACGGCATGGGTCGTCCAGAACCTACTGGCAGGAGCACTTCGCCCGGACGGTTGGATCGACCTTGTCGACGGGCTAACCGAAGCCCAGCGCGACGAGTTTCTGAATCGAGTCATCAGTGACGATCTCACTGAGTTGAGAGTACCGGGTGTCATCCCACTGCTTCGGAAATTCGCCGACCGCGAAATCGCGCAACGTCTGTTTCGTCGTATCTGCGAGCTGGTCCCGATTATCGCCACCAGCAAGCCCGGTGATGACAAGCAGGCAGAAGCAAAGCTTGCAAGACAGTTGGAGGACCTACTACCGGTCGTCGATGGCATTCTGCAAGAAATCGGCGATAGGACTGACGCAGTGCAGATCGAGGTGGTAACCGAGATTTTCCATCTAGCCGGACGAGACAATGCATCGCTCCGGGAGGGATTATCAATAGAAGTCCGCGAGGCGTTGCGCAATTATCTCAACGTGGCGATGTCGACTGTACTTACCCAGGATGACTTTAGCGGACAGTTGAAAGGGTATTTCGCTACGGTCCTATCTCAGGTCGGCGAACCATCCGACTTAGCCGCAATCGAGCGCTTGGTCGAGGCTGATATCGAACGAGTCCGAACCGGTCGGCTGGCACGGGCCGCAGACTACCGTAGCAAGCAAGGAAACGGAGCTGTGATGAGTTGGACGGGGTGGTATGTCCAGGCAATGATCCGCCTGGCTTCTGATGCCGCCAGAGACTTGTCGATTCGGCTTCTCACGGTTCCGGACTACGAACACGATGCGGCCTGGGGTCTTTTCCAACTGGCTCAAAACGAACGTCCTTCACCGCACTTTCGGGCGATGGCCTGGCCGATGCGAAACAAGGATTTCGGCCTTATCTGGAAAGCCAGGGCGGGTGAAGGAAAATCGATTTTTCGAGAGCCGCAAAGAACCGAACTTGCTGCTGTGTTACGACGACATATCGAGACCTTGGTTGCTGAGCGAGCAGCGGAACCGCAGACAGCTGCACTCAACGGGCGGCTGAAGCAGCTCGCCATTGTCTTGGCTGAATTAGATGGGTGGGCTTCTGCGGAGCTGGTTATAGATATCTTGAGCTATCCACAGATTGGGCCTTCAAGGCCGAGGACGCATCGCGTATCCACGCAACCAGTTTACTTGTACGATGCCTGGTCTCGGGTCCACGGACTCGAAGCTCTGTTAATTAGGGGAGTAGCTTTGCCATCTGGGAAGACTTGGGTGATCGTTGAACCGATTATCGAACACGTCCGGGCGCATCGCTGGAACTCTAATGAATTGAGCCTCATCTCGCACATCGTTGGCATCGTTCTTTTCACTGACGATCAGAGTGCGGCCATCCAGCGTGTGCGACAACTCGTTGATGAAAAACTCTTGTCGATGGAAGGTGCGCGGGAGCTGGCAAAGACATTAGGGCACAGCCGCTGTCCCGATGCCGTGGTGCTACTACAAGAACTTGCCAGCGATACCGTGCGCGTTCAATATTTGGGTAATGACTGGGTACGCGCGGAGCCTCACAAAGCAATCCGCAGAGGCACTCGTGGAGGCGCGAGCGGCGCAAGGGCCATTCCTGTCCGCGGAAGACTTGGTCCAGCGAGTTCCATCGCTCCGCCAGAGAGAACTGACCCGGCTGGCTCAGATCGGGGCAATGAATTGGATTGAAGGCATCCACCATCGCCGCGATGCTCTCTGGCAGGTGGAGTGCGCCGGGAAACTAGAGGGACCGCTGCTTCGACAGGACAACGCCTCGTTACGTGAGGAAACCGAAACATCTCCGCTTCAGCAGATGAGTATCGAAGAACGCCTCGTCGAAGATTACGCAGGGACCGGCCTCACGGTGGACAAGCACCCGATGTACCATCGTCGCCCCGAGCTCAGGCGGCAGGGCATTCGCTCCGCCGAGGAACTCAGGCACCGCAGAGATGGAGAGTTTGTCCGAGTGGCTGGCTGTGTCATAGCCCGGCAACGTCCAGGCACGGCCAAAGGATTCATCTTCATTTCAATGGAGGACGAAACGGGCATCGCCAACGTCATCGTCACGCCCGACCTCTATGACCGAGATCGGCTGGTGGTCACGCGCAGCAGGTTTCTGCTTGTCGAAGGTCCGCTTCAGAACCAGGACAACGTGATTCACGTCAAAGCGACAAGGCTGACTGCGCTATCCGACCGCGCCCTCGAAGTGCGATCGCATGATTTCCATTAAATCTAACAATGCCTATCTGTACCGCATCAGTCCGATTAACGCCCTTGCAGATGGAGTTAGACTTGTAGCGTGATGCCACACCCATCATGGAATGAGAGCTACGCCTCTGGACAGCTGCCTTGGGATACCGGGGAACCAGAGCCTCTGCTCGTCGAGTTCGTCACTTCGGGCGCGGTTACGCCAGGTGCGACGCTTGAGATCGGGGCGGGTACTGGCACGAATGCAATATGGATGGCGGAGCGCGGCTTCGACGTACTCGGAGTCGATGTCTCGCCGCTGGCTGTCGAACGAGCGCAGGCCAAAATGGAGGGACGCGCTCTGCGTTGCCGCTTCGCTGTTTGGGACATTCTCGCCGCGCCTCCGCCGGGCGGCCCGTTCCAGTTTGTGTTCGACCGCGGTTGCTTTCACGTGTTCGATGAACCAGTCGAGAGAGAGCGATTCGCGGCACACGTCGCTGCCGCACTGGCGCCGGGCGGCCTGTGGTTGAGCTTGATCGGCAGCACAGAAGGTCCGTCACGCGAGGTCGGTCCTCCGCGCCGCTCGGCACGCGAGGTCACTGTCGCCATCGAGCAGGCCCTGGAGATCGTGGAGTTGCGATCGGCCGAGTTCCACGGTCACGGCGCAAAGGCGTGGCTCTGTCTGTCCCGCCAACGCACCATGCAGGCGCAGCCCTCGACGCGCAACGATTGAGGCTCGGGGACGAATGCGCTTACCGTTCTCGATAAGTGCCAACTCGCCAATGCACCCGTCGAGAACGGATGATTATTGCCGACAAGCCGACTTCCCGGTACTAATCCTCATTCAGCGAGAACAATTACAGGCGTTGCTCATTAAACTTTGGGCAGTTCTGGAGAAAAGATGGCTTCCTCTAGTTCCTTTTGACTTGGTACGTGGCGATTTTCAATCATCTGCACGAGGGCATTTCTCATAAGCACATAGCTTTCAATCAAAGCCGACTGGTCGGCATCTTTAGCGGTGTGCGCTGCGCTTGAGCGGTGATTGTAGAGGTTGAGGATTTTGCGAAACGCCGTCAACCGTCCCTCTCCTGGCGGATTCAGGTAAGCCGCGATATTGGAAGACACTCGATAACGTAACTCCGCAGTACTCGGTGCGAAGAGCTGCTCAAGCGCTCCCCATACGGTCAAAAGTGATGATGAAGTTCTGCCCCGGATTGTGCACAAGTCAAATGCGCGGAATGCGGAATCGAACCGCGTGTCTCGCGATATGAGATCTGCTGTCGTAGGTAGTACGCGCGAAATCCAGGACAACAGTTCGGAATCGAGAACAGTATCGCTCTGCTCAGTTGGTGCGAATAAGCGGCTCTCCGTCTCGAGAGGTTCCAACACTGGTTCTTCCTTCGAATCCCTTATAGCGTCAAATGACTGACTTGAGATCACAGGGACCATCAGATACGGGCATCTAGCAAGCCTGACGAGAGCTGCAAAGAGCCAGATCGTATCCATCGCTCGAACGGAGCTAGAGCGAGTACCGTCTATTGGTACCTGAATCTCTACGTATATGTCGTAGCCGAAACCACCTCTCGCCACCTTCCATGGGCCGGGGTGATGACGTTCTTCCTTTGGAGGAGCAAATGCCATCATGTTTACGGACATCAAGTGTGCGAAAGTTTGTTTCAGTTGAATCCCACCGCCTAAGTCAAAAGAAGGCTCGGCCAACTTCACGTTCATGATGCCGCCAAAGATGAATGAGGATTGCATCTTCCTTGTGAGCCAGTTTATGCAGTCCGTGCTTCGTTAATCCTCATAAACGCGCATGGCGGAAGTTGCCTTCTAGAGTCAAATTGAAGAAAGAGCCTTGGGGGAGAACACCCCGCGTCGGCGCGAAAGACCGGGACAGGCTACGGTGAACATGCTGTTATCACCGGGAGCGGGCTCTAACGAAACTGGCGGCCGGACGGTTCAGCCATTGTGTGATCATCATGACTCTTGGAAATCCTATCAGCGGCCCCGTAGCCAAGTTGGTAAGCATACTCGGGGTAAAGCCGGGTAGTTCATCGGCAACCTGCTGCCAAGTCATACCTCGTCTAAGACGTTCCTGCTGAAGAGCATCGTAGATTTCACGCGTATCGAAACGAAGGATTCGGTCTAAGCCAGCCTCAGGCAGTTGCTCTTCTGGACGGGTATTGCGCGGCTGACCGGAGAGAAAACTCTCGGGCGTCCGCTCCAGCCATCGGAGAACCTGCAGTACAACCGCGCTCGTGACCGATCGCTTCTTTAGCATGTCTCGAAGCGTTCCGGGATTGATCGGAATCGACGGGGTTGATTCGAAGGGCCGATTGATCTCCACCGCCAATTCAATCCAACTCAGACCGCGAGCGCGCCTCTGCTCGTCGAGTTCGGCATGGAAAGCGCGCATATCAAATAGCTTCATTGGCAGTCATCACCAAAATGTGGACACCTTTTCATGCAGCATGTTCGAAACATGGATTGCGTCCGTTACGCGATCGCTGCCAGCGCAGGTCAAGGGTTAGGCCCTATCTTTTTCCAATAAGAAGGTCTGCAGGCAAATTGAAACGGGCACTCAGTTTTCGCACCTGCGCCAGAGTGAGCTTCCGCTGCCCGGCCAGAAACATCGAAACTGCACTCTCGGAGCCAAATTGCGGGATCAAGTCACGCTGCGTAAGGTGCTGCTGTTCGATGAGGAACCTCACGACCGCAACCGGATCAGCCGCAGGGATAGGGTAGTGTTCCCGTTCGTACCGTTCCACCAGCAGGGTCAGCAATTCGATGGCTTCCGCTTCGGCCGCAGAGGGATTCTCCAGAGCTGTCAATTGAAACAGCGCCTCGGTATAGGCTTCTAGTTCCGCATCATTGTGAATGACACGCGGAGCGCCGTGCGCGATCATCTCTGCTGGATTAGCGAGGACTGTGCTCATTTGCTTCCGAACCTCCGATCCCAATTACCGGGGTTGTCGTACTCTTTGTGCGTCAGAAATGACCGGATATACACATGCCCATCCGTCCTGGTTTCTTCCGCCGTCTTGGCATAATGGATGACGGTGATGAGCCGGTACCGATTCCGTCGAATATTGAAAATCACATATCCGTCGACATAATCGGCATCCTTGAAGATCTCGCGTACTTCCGCGAAATTGTGCCAGCGAACTGCCTCAACGATGCCCGCCCAGGCTTCAATTTCACTCGCCGCATCCCGATACTGCCTCATGGCCTCGTTCAGATGCCTGCGAGTAACGATATACACTTTCTCATCGTACTTCACAATTTGTGAAGCTGTCAAGCCCGGTATCGTCGCGCCGATATCCAGAGGTCTCTAGAGGTCGCCAATGCGGAACTAAGCGGTTTGCCCGCAATGCGCCCCGTCCCGGGGCATATTTGAAATCAGAACGGTGCGGTCAGTGAGTTTCATAAAGTTCCTTTCGTCGATCGCAAATGCCAACTTTTCAGGGGCGCCCGCTGTGTCCCTCATTGGCTCGTGTAGTCCCACGACGTAGATTCGCGGCGCAGCAGGAGACGGAAAATAAGCCAGTGCGCGATTAGCAGAAGGGGCACGATGGCGGTGGGAATAAAGAACGCTGCACCGAAATACGTCGGAGACATGTGATGACGGCCAGCCTGAACGAAGGCGTTGATAAGATCAACCGCGCCGACCAGATTGAATATCCATGCCAACGGTTTAGCTAGACTGCTGCGAGAGTGAAGCGCCACCATGACGAACAGGGCTAGTACAGCAGTGGTGTAATCGTCGCCTGCCGCTGGAACCGCAAATCCAGGCGGCAGGCAGGGACTAACAACACCAGGGATCAGAAACCCCAAACCGAGAAGGCGGATAAGCGCCTGAGGGGCGATCAACGCCTCAAGAGCTTGGTCAGCTCTGAGGTTTTTCAGCTTCGGCCAAATATACAGCTTTGCGATCACCGAAGTGCTTACAAGGCTCGTAAACACGTAAACAAAAAAGACGAGCTGTGATTTCATTAAAAGTCCCTCTACAGGAGGCGTAGACAGTTAGCTTTGAGAATCAGGGGTGAGTGCTTTCTCCTCCTGATGACGCTTCAATCGAGCCTCAACAGCGGAGGCACGATCAGCAAACGTGGTCAGCGGAGTGACGGTTGTTTCCATCCGCGGCCACACGCGGAGGCTTGTGAGAAGTTGATCGAGTTCTTTCAAAGTGTCGGTCTCTACTACGAGTGCCAAACCGATGGTGCCACTGATAGGACCGCCAGCCACGATCTTGCCCTCCTGCTGTAGCTGCTGGCACCGTTTCAGAGTTGGATAGATGAGATTGTTGGCAAAGTTCAATCCCTCTTCGTCGTTTGCAGGTCTGGCCTGCGGAGTGATCTTCATCTGGACCAAATGTTGCATGATTTGCCCCTTTCTTTGGTTGAGCGCCTCAGGCATAGGCGCAGTTGGTTGAATTGCATAGAACTGCTGGACAGTCGGATGTTGACGGATCTCCATTTCGCGCCACCCCCCAACCGCATAAGCACTAGCCGATCAAAACATTTTGGTTTCGTCGCTGAAAGATGCGAGGCGCCATCCTTCAGCATCGTTTCAGTAACAACTAATTCGCAGGATTGAAGAATTTGATGTTTGCCCGGAAAAACTCTTCCAGCGTCTGCGGATTTGTGCCAGTGACCTCACGAATGACATCTGTAGGGTGTGACTGGTGTTCACGGGTCCTGAAATAGCGCCAGAGATGAGAAAGATGATCGACTGCATGGGCATTGATTCGGTCCTTCACGGCATCGGCCCACTGCTCATCGGAGATCGGCACATACTTAAGGGGCCGTCCAAGCACTTTGCTGAGGGTTTCGACGATCTCGTGGACCGTGAGAGCCTCGCTCACCAGCGGATACACTTTTTGCGATGGCAGGCTGGTGCTGGCCAGGAGAGTTGCGGCAACACGGGCAACGTCTTCGCCGCCGGCAAGCGGAAAAGTCGCGTCTCCACCACCCCACGGCAGGAATACTGTGTCTTTCTCGGAGACGGTGCGGCTGACGAGTGCGCGCACGTTCTCGTAGTAAGGAGGGGCCTGAATATGGACGGCTCCAACCTCTGCCCAATCGAAAACACGATCGGTCAAACGGTGCTGCAAGTTTCGACGGGTGGGAGCACCCAGTAGATCGCGGAAGAAGGCGTCTTCCGGCGTGTCTTGAAATTGCGAATTGTTAACCACCAGCTCCAATTTGTGACTGCGTGCCATTGCCGCGAAGATCGTGGCCGCTTCCATCAGCCCATCAGCGACAGGATAGGTAAAGTAGGCACGCCAGATGTCCTTCATGGCCTCATGGACTGAGGCGGGATTGAGAAGATCCCCTACAAAAACGTCGGCGCCTTCTGCGTGAAGTTCATCGGCCCGAGCATCGACCTTTCGGACGAATGCACGGACTGGTATCCCTTGTTTGAGCAAATGCGTCGTGATGAGGCGTCCGGTCGCCCCTTGCTGACCGCCGGCTGCGCCTGTAACCAAGACCAGGTTGGACATGGTGAGTTCTCCCTTTCAGTGTATGGGATTATGTGCATCATCCTACGGATGCTTTTTCTTTCAAATTGCATCGTGGGATGATTCTCGGCATCCTATGAAGGACCATGCGTTACCCACCCGAACACAAAGCCGAAATACGGCAAAAGATTCTGAACGACGCTTCTCGCCGGGTACGGGCAGAGGGGTTGACCGGGGCCGGGGTGGCAGCGGTCATGCGCGACACCGGCTTAACACATGGCGGTTTTTACAAACATTTTGAGAGCAAGGATGAGCTCCTCCTTGAAGCGCTCCGGGAAACGTTCCGGGAGACTGCCGACAAGTTGACGACTGTGGCTGAACGATCGGGCGCTGACGCGCCGTGGAAGGCAATCGTGAAGACCTATTTGAGCCTGGAGTACTCCCATCGCATCGACCAGGGCTGTCCCCTCCCGGCACTTGCCCCCGAGATGGCCCGCGTCGATGCGGGGATGAGGAGCCAGATTTCTAAGGAACTCGCGCAATACAAAAATCGAATGGTTCCCTTTATGCCGGGCCGCCGCACTCAGGAAAAGGAGCGCAACTTCTTGGTCATCTTCTCGACCATGATTGGAGCCGTTGAGATCGCACGTATGCTGCCTGACCGTGCTGCGCAGGAAAGAGTCCTTTCGAGCACACGAGAATTCTTGTTGTCCAGTTTCTAAGACCGCTCGCGGACAGACAAAGCTCTCATTTCGCATTTACCCGCATCATGCCCGTTTGCGGCTCTTGCCTCAGAATTGGGAGAATGCTCGAATCGACAGCCGCAGAGGTTTCCCAACAAAAATCATCGCAAGCTCTTATCGTCATGAACAATCGAGACTTACGCAGCACATTCAAGACGCGGATTCACCATTAGGCCACGCACCGGAACCCGGAGCGGCATGTGGATCAGTGACCAAAGCCGTCACGCGCCTCCATTACTGATGCACACCCTATCCGCGAGCGTCTGCATCACTGAACGAGGCCGTCTCAAGCCAGAAGATAGTGTCATCTAAAAGCTCCTCCAGGAAGCAATCTTAGAAGCATCGCAGCTCAATGAGTGCATTGCCCTGATATCACCAGTTGAGCCGCGGATGAGTCAACACAAGCCTCCTTATCAGGAGCATCGCTCATCAGGGTGAGCGAGACGGACCATGTATGAAACACCGGCCCGATTGCCGATTAGCTTTGATCCCACGGCGCAAGGTACGCGACGACCGCGCGTGTGGCCTCCTGACAGATCCGTGGTGAAATCCTACCTTCCTTTGCGTACCCATATCTCATGCAGGCAAAGGCTATCTCCACGCCGATGGTGGCAACATCTGGCGACACAGGCAAACC
>JASHPJ010000045.1 GCA_030038195.1 Acidobacteriaceae bacterium | reverse complement strand
TTGGTTACGATGCGGTAGATCCAGGTATAAAACGAGCACTCGAAGCGGAAGTTGCCAATGTACCGGTAGGCCTTGAGAAACGCCTCCTGGTAGATGTCTTCGGCGTCGTGCTCCGAGCCGGTGAGGTGCAGGGCGAGCCGCAGGACCTGGTGCTCGTACTGCCGCACCAGAGCGTCAAAGGCCGCGCGTGAGCCTGCCTGGGCCTCGCGGATAAGGTCCATCTCGGCTTCGCGTGCCTGCAGGCGCTCCGCTCCCTGGGCCGTTCCGTCCCGGTTCGTACCGCCCATTGCCCTGGTCGCAGCCATTCCTGCTGAGGATTGTACCCTCCGGCCTGCCGGCCAGGCCAAGGACCCGGCTATCCGAGCCGGGGAAATGGGTAAACTCACCGCATCCGCTGCCATCGATTTCTCCGCTCTGAGAGAATATATGCGTATTGGTGTAGACGTGGGGCGGCGGGATTGGTAATCGGGCAGCGGGTTACCGGTTTCCGGCGAGCGCCGGTCCGGGCCTGCAAGCCCGAATATCTATCTGACGCTTGCAGTGGCCTGAAGGCCGCTGCTGCCTCCGGCGGGGACTGGCGTGCTGTCCGCTACACTGGGAAGCGATGAACGCAAATCTCTTTGACGATCCAGCGCCCGCCGGGTCTGCGGCCTGGTTTACGGCGCACTGCGACGGCGGCTCGCGCGGCAATCCCGGTCCGGCCGGCTACGGCGCGGTGATTGAGGACCCCAAGGGCCGCGTGGTGGCCCGGCTGAGCGAGTATCTGGGTTGCCAGACGAACAATTACGCCGAGTACTCCGGGCTGCTGGCGGTGCTGGACTGGGCGCTGCGGAACGTGGTAAAGCAGTTGCGCGTGGTCTCCGACTCCGAGCTGATGGTGAACCAGATGAAGGGCCGCTACAAGGTGGGCAGCCCCGGCCTGCGCCCACTGTGGGAGGAAGCGAGACGCCGCGCAGCGCAGATCGAGCGCTTCGAGATGCGCCACACCCTGCGCGGTGGCAACCAGGAGGCCGACCGGCTGGCCAACGAGGCGATGGATAGGGGGATGGGACGAAGCAGCGGAGTGAGCGGAGCTGGCGGGGTTGGCGGTGTTAGCAAGTTGGCGAGTCAGTCCGCTCCGCGGCAGGTGCTGGAAGGCTATGTGAAAGACGGTGTCGTGCATCTGCTCGACGGCGAGCTGCCGGACGGAGTCTTCGTGCAAGTGATCCGGCAGGAGCGGCAGGGCTGAGAGCTTATCCGTAAGTAGGCACCCCCGACCTGAAAGTCGAGGGTGCGGGGTGCCCCATCCTTGGCGCTTTTTGCGAAGGGTGGGCAACCACGAATGCTAACTTGCTAACTCGCCGACCCACTCCTACGCCTTCCGCCCCAGGTCATTCCGCCACTTGTGGCCGGTCTGTTCGAGCAGATGGTCAGCGCACTCGGGGCCCCAGGAGCCGGCGAAGTAGTTGGGAAAGACCTCGGGCTTCTTGGCTGCCCAGGCCTGCAGGATCGGCGTGTACAGCGCCCAGGTGGTCTCCACGCCGTCGCGGTGCGAGAACAGCGTCTGGTCGCCGAGCATGGCGTCCAGCAGCAGCCGCTCGTAGCCGTTGGCGCTCGACTTGCCGAAGACCGTCTCATAGTCGAAGTCCATATTGACGGGGCAGACGGACATCTGCGGCGTCGTCGGAACCTTGGTGCCGAAGCGCAGCGCAATGCCCTCGTCGGGCTGGATGCGGATGGTAAGCAGGTTGGGCTCGATGCCTTTGCAGGGCCCGTCCTGCTGGAGGCGGTTGAAGATCAACAGCGGCGGCTGCTTGAACTGGATGCTGATCTCGGTGGCGCGCTTCTTCATCCGCTTGCCGGCGCGCAGGTAGAAGGGAACTCCGGCCCAGCGCCAGTTTTCGATCTCCAGGCGCAGCGCGGCAAAGGTCTCCGTGCCGGACTCGGGGCTGACGCGCTCCTCGTCGCGGTAGCCGATGACATGCTGGCCGTTGATGATTCCCGGTCCATACTGGCCGCGCACCGTGTTGAGAATCGGAATGGGCGGGATCGCCTGCCACACCTTCAGCTTTTCGCGGCGCACGCTGTCGGCGTCGAAGCTGGCCGGTGGCTCCACGGCGACCAGCGCAAGCAGCTCCATCATGTGGTTCTGCACCACGTCGCGCAGCGCGCCAGCCTTCTCGTAGAACGGTCCGCGGCCTTCCACGCCCAGCGTCTCGGCCACCGTGATCTGCACATGATCGATGAAGTTGCGGTTCCACACCGGCTCGAAGATTCCGTTGGCGAAGCGGAAGACGAGCAGGTTCTGCACCGTCTCCTTGCCCAGGTAGTGGTCGATGCGAAAGACCTGGCTCTCGTGAAAGACGGCATTCACCTGGTGGTTGAGCTGGCGGGCCGAATCGAGGTCGTGGCCGAATGGCTTTTCGATCACCACCGCGGCCTTGCCGTTTTCCGGCTGGGCCATGCCGTGCGCACCGAGATTTTCAATAATGCCGGCGAAGAACTCCGGCGCCGTGGCGAGGTAGAAGAGACGGCTGTCGCCAATGTTCTTCTCCTTGCCAATGCGGTCAAGCTCCGCCTTCAGGCCGGCGTAGCTCGAAGGGTCGTCGAAGTTCAGCGCGTAGTAGCTGATATGTTGCGTGAACTCGTCGAGGATGGGATCGGCGGCGTCGGCTCCACCGAACTCGACGATGCCCGCGCGCATGTCGGCCGCGAACTCGCCGCCCAGCGGACGCCGCGCCACGCCCACGATGGCGAACTGCCTGGGTAGCAGGCTGGCCTGGCGCAGATGAAAGAGCGCCGGCAGCAGCTTGCGCTTGGTCAGATCGCCCGAGGCGCCAAAGATCACCAGGATTCCCGGCTCCGGAATCCGCTCTGCGCCTGTGGGAACCTGGGAAAGATCCTCGGGCATTACCTTCATCGATATCGTCGCCATGTGCGCCTCCTTTGGGACAGTGAACAGTGGACAGTGATCAGTGATTGGACGGCAGTGAGTAGAGGAACCGGACTCTCGGACTGTTTATGGTCTCACAGAAGCGCCCTGAGACGCCTGGATCGAGCTGACCCCTGATCCCCGATCCCTGACCACTGTTCACTGACCCCTAGCTTTTCTTCACCGCGTGGCCGCCAAACTCGTTGCGCATGATGGCCAGCATGCGGTCGGTGAAGTTGTTGTCCTCGCGGGAGCGGATGCGGCGGATGACCGACTCGGTAATGACCGGCGCGGAGACATTGAGGTCGATGGCCTCAAAAACCGTCCAGCGGCCCTCGCCAGAGTCGACAACATAAGCCTGCAGCCCGTCGAGCGTGGGATTGCCGGCCAGCGCGTCGGCGGTAAGGTCGAGCAGCCAACTGCGGACAACACTGCCGAACCGCCAGATCTGCGCAATCTGCGGCAGGTCGAGGCTGAACTCCGTTTTCCTCTCCATCACCGTGAAGCCTTCGGCGTAGGCCTGCATCATGCCGTACTCGATGCCGTTGTGCACCATCTTCACGAAGTGGCCCGCGCCCGCGGGGCCTACGTGCCCCCAGCCTTTGTCCGGCGCAGGGGCGAGGGCCTCGAAGATCGGGCGCAGATAGTCAACGGCTTCCTTATCGCCGCCCACCATCATGCTGTAGCCCTCTTTCAGGCCCCAGACGCCGCCGGATGTGCCGGCATCGACGAACTGGAAGCCCTTGGCGGTAATCTCCTGGTAGCGGAGCATCGAATCCTTGTAGTAGGAGTTGCCGCCGTCAATGAGGATGTCGCCGGGGCTGAGCAGCGATTCGAGCTTGGCGATGGTGTCGTCCACCGGCTTGCCCTGCGGCACCATGATCCACACAGCCCTGCGGCCGGAGAGGTTCTTCACCAGGTCCTCCAGGCTTGACACGCCGACGTTGCCGGATTTGCTCAGGTTGGCGACGGCTTCCGCATTGAAGTCGAAGCCGACCACCTGGTGGCCGCCCAGCCGCAGCCGCTCCGCCATGTTTGCACCCATCTTGCCCAGGCCGAT
>JASHPJ010000044.1 GCA_030038195.1 Acidobacteriaceae bacterium | reverse complement strand
TGTTTGGCATGCGCCCGGTGCTGGGCAGAAGCCTGACCCCGGCCGACTCTCAACCGAATGCGCTGCCGGTGGTGGTGCTGAATTACCGGTTCTGGCAGGAGCGCTTCCACGGAGACCCGGGCGTGCTGGGTACAACGCTCGTGTTGGGAGGCCGCACCCGCGCCATCGTGGGCGTGATGCCGCCGCGCTTTCAACTGCTGGGCTCGGACCTGTATCTGCCGGTGCCGTGGCAGACCAGCCAACTGCTGGATGAGCAGGAGCCCGACTACTATTTTGCCAACGCCATCTTGCGCCGAGGGGTAAGCCGGGAAGCTGCCAGCGCGGGCCTGAGCGTCATTGTGCAGCAGTTGGCGCGCGTGAGCCCCAAAGATTTTCCAGAGCATTCGGTGGCCTTTGCGCGCGACTGGAGCGATGCGCTGTACCGCGACTTCAAGAGCATGTTTTACCTTCTGGCGGCGGCGGTGGGATTGCTGCTGGTGATCTCGTGCAGCAATGCGGTGGGATTGCTGCTGGTTCACGCGAGCGCGCGGCAGAAAGAGATGGCGGTACGTACTGCGCTTGGAGCGGGACGGCACAGGCTGATGCGGCAGTTTCTGGCCGAGAGCCTGGTGCTGGCCTGGGCAGGATGCCTGATGGGCTGCCTGCTGACGTGGGGCGCGCTGAACCTGATCTCGAAGCAATGGCTGGCGCAAGGCATCTTCTGCGGCGAGGCTGACGTGCGGCTCAACTGGCCCACGCTCGTCCTGGCCATGTGCGTGTCGTTCGTGGCCACGATTGCGGCGGGCATTGTGCCCGCCATCGTGTCGCTGCGAGGCGACTTGCAGAAGCAACTGGGCAGCAACGGCGTGGGAGTGCACGCAAGCTTTCGAGGAAGCGGGTTCCGGTCGGGGCTGGTGATCGGGCAGGTGGCGCTTTCGGTGGTGTTGCTGGTAACCGCGGGGCTGGTGATGCGCACATTCCTGGCGATGACACATGTGGACTACGGCATCCGGTCGACCAATCTGCTGTCGGCATGGACCCAGTTTCCCAAGGCCAGATACAAGTCCGCGGAAGAGAGGACCCAGTATGTCGACCGGCTGATGAGCGCGCTCGAGGGCCTGCCTGGCGTGGTGAGTGCCTCGGAGTCGTTTGGCCTGCCGTTATTCGACGGTCCCGACACGGAAATCAACATCCAGGGCAAGCCACACAAGGGACGCTGGTCATCGATGGTGGATGCGTGCAGCACGGATTATTTCAAGACACTGGGGTTGCAGTTGTTGCGCGGACGGTTGATTGCGCAGCAGGACATTGCGGGCAAACTCAACGTGGCAGTGATCAACCAGGCACTGGCGCACAAGTATTTCAGCGGCGAAGATCCAATGGGCAAGCAGATCCAGCTAAGCCTGCCCGATGAGGACGGGCATGCGTCTCATTCAATATCCTTCTCGATCGTCGGGATCGTGAGCGATTTCAGGAATTCGGGCATTGAGAGTCCGCCGAAGCCTGAGGCGATCATTCCCCACTCTTTTGTCCCGGTGGACGGCTTCGGCTTCCTGGTCCGGACGGCGATCGATCCGAAATTTCTGTTGAACAGCATGCGGCGCGTGATGTGGAACCTTGACCCCGAGATTATGCTGACCGAGCCGATAACGGTGGATGAGTTCCTGGACCAGCGGACCTATGCCAAGCCGCGGTTTGGCGTGGTAAGTTTTGCCGTTTGCGCTGGGGTGGGGCTGCTGCTGTCGTTGATCGGGATTTTTACCATTACGGCGTACACGGTATCGTTGATGACGCACGAGATCGGGATCCGGATGGCGCTGGGCGCTCGTCCCGGGGACGTGCTGAAGATGGTGCTGCGGAAGTGCCTGAGGGTGCTCGGGCTCGGCATCGCGCTGGGGCTTGGAGCGGCGCTGGTTGTGGTTCCGGCTCTGCGATCGCAGCTATGGGGCGTCTCAGCCTTCGACGGCCTGACGTTCGGCGTGACGGTGGCCCTGTTGATAGGAGCCGGCCTGCTGGCCGCGTACCTGCCGGCGCTGCGCGCCGTGCGCATCGATCCCAATGCGGCATTGCGCGCCGAGTGATCGCGGCCATCGCATACAGCCGTTCGCTGCCGTGTGCCGATCGCTACACCGCCTCGGTCATCTCCATGCGCCGGCTACGCCTTCTTCCCGGATAGCGAAGCAGTTATTCCATCGCAGTTGCCGGAATGCGCAGCACCGCCCGGTAACGATCGCCGCGATAGACGGAGTGAGCCGTTTCCACAGGTAGCCCATCGATACTCCACAGGGTGCGCGAAATCACCAACAGGCTGGCCCGCGGTTGGATCTTCAGCAGTTCCGCCTCGCGCCGCGTTGCCGAGCGCGCCTCCAGTATCTCGTCCGCGCGGCTTACTCGCGTCCCGTACCGTTCGCGCAGCGTCTGGTAGAGCGACAGAGTGGAGAAATCCAGTTTCTCAATGCCCGGAAAGCGCTCCAGGGGAAGCCGAATCTCCTCGATGGCTACCGGCAGTCCATCCGCTAACCGCAGGCGCCGCAGGCGGTATATCGGAGCATTCACCACGATGCCTAACTGCGCAGCCATTTCGGCAGGCGCCGGTAAAGTCTCCGCCTCCAGCACCCGCGAGGTCGCCTTGATGCCCAGAGCCCGCATCTCGGCGGTAAATCCGCACAGATGCGTGATGTCTTTTTCCACGCGTGGCTGGCGGACAAAGCTTCCCTGGCCCTTGTGGCGCGAGGCAAAGCCCTGGCTCTTCAATGCCTGCAGCGCCTGCCTTGCGGTCATCCGGCTTACCCCGTAAATCCGGCTTAGCTCGTCTTCGCTGGGCAAAGGATCGCCGGCGCGAAGCTGTCCCGACTGGATCATCTTCAGCAGTTGTGTCTGGATCTGAAAGTACATGGGCACAAAGCTGCTTTTATCCAAAGGCTCGATATCCCATTTCTTGCCGTTGGCGCTGGCTGTAACTGGCGCAGGTGTATGTTCGCGCCGCTGCTTTTTCCATGGCATGGGTATTTCCTCTGCTCCTTCTCGTCCCCGTCGGCTGCGCAATTCGATTGCCCAACAGTTACAACGGCGCTATTGAGAGCGGTCCTCTAATCTCTGTGCAGTCTGAAGCAGATGTGTCCGTCGCGGCGGATGGCGTTTTCTTAAGGAAAACGCCACTGGAAGGTCATG
>JASHPJ010000043.1 GCA_030038195.1 Acidobacteriaceae bacterium | reverse complement strand
ACCCTCGTCGGCTACTCGATGAACGACACCATCGTGGTCTTCGACCGCATCCGCGAGAACCTGCGCATCACCCGCCGCGAGCCGCTGCCCGACCTGGTCAACCGCAGCATCAACCAGACGCTGAGCCGGACGGTCCTGACCTCTGGTTTGACTTTTCTCACCGTTCTTTCGCTTTACATCTTCGGAGGCGAGGTTCTTAAGGGCTTTTCATTTGCGCTGGTCGTGGGTATTCTTATCGGTACATACTCGTCGATCGCGGTTGCCTCGCCCATGCTGGTGGCGTGGCAGGAGTGGCGTGCGGAGAAGGGCAAGGCGGCATCGCTGCCGGCGGCCCGCCGCTCCAGGGTATAAAGTTTCGGATCGCTCCGCAGGAGGTCTGGCGCGCGCTTCTTGCGAGGTAAAGGCAACGTTTTCTTGACGCGTGAGGCCGTTGGAAAGAAGGATGTTGGGCGCAAGCAAAAGACAGCTTTGAGTACACAAGCGCCGATGTTTTGCACACATTTTGCAGCACTCTTTGCACCGGAAGCGTGGTTCTGATAAGGTTGACACGCTTCTATGGGACGGTTTTCATGCACGGGAACAATTGCCGTTCTCGCGGTGTCTAAGTAGAGGTAACCAACACCCGAATTCGAGGCTGGCCATGTTTGAAGATTCCACGTTTGAATCCGGCGGAAAGATCAAGACCAAGAGCGGTCGTTGGATGATGTTCACGTTCATTGTGAACGGCTCCATCCTGCTGCTGCTGATCCTGATTCCGCTGATCTATCCAGAAGCGCTTCCCAAGGAAGCAATGGCGACCCTCCTGATTGCCCCGCCGCCTCCGCCGCCTCCACCACCTCCACCGCCTCCGCCTGAGGTTGTACACGTGGTTCATGTGCAGTCGGAGATGATGAACAATCAGCTTACGGCTCCTACCAAGATCCCGAAGAACATCGCGATGGTGACGGAGAAGGAAGCGCCGCCCAGCAACTTCGGCGTGGCCGGGGGCATTGGCGACGGCAGCGCGGGCGGCGTGATGGGCAGCATCTTCGGCAGCGGCTCGGCTCCGCAGGTGAAGGCCGCTCCTCCCAAGAAAGTGAACATCTCGGCCGGCGTGGCCGTGGGCATGCTGCTGCAGAAGACGCAGCCGATCTATCCGCCCATCGCCAAGGCCGCCCGCGTCTCCGGCACGGTGGTGCTGCAGGCCATGATCTCCAAGCAGGGGACGATCGAGGATCTCCACGTCGTCAGCGGTCCGGCGATGCTGCAGCAGTCCGCGATCGACGCCGTGAAGACCTGGCGGTACCGTCCTTACCTGCTCAACAACGAACCGGTCGAAGTGGAAACCACGATCAACGTGATCTTCACTCTAGGCGGATGATGAACTCTCTGGCTCTCTGCTGCCTCCTGGGCGGGGAGCTTACCTTTTGACCTGAATGCGAATCCCCCAAGAGCCGCATTCCCAGCACGTCCGCCGCGCGGACATCCTCAGTCCAACAACTCCTTAGGAGGAACGATTCAGTGATTCTCGCTCACCTCACGCACTTCGCAACGCATTCGGTCACCAGCCTGGCCATGTTCTTTCAGGATCAGGAGCAGACTGTCAGCTTCAGCCCGATGGGTCTGTGGCAGCACATGGGCAATCTGGCCCGTGCCGTCGCCATCCTGCTTTTCATTGAGTCGATCTGGTCGCTGGCTGTGATGATCGACCGCTACCTCTACTTCTCGGCGGCCCGCAAGCAGTCCCGCGAGTTTGCGCCCAAGGTTGCCGGCGCGCTGAAGGACAGCAAGCTGGAAGAAGCCATCAAGATCGCCGACCGCAACAAGAAGTCGCACCTGGCCGAGGTGGTCACGGCCGGCCTGCAGGAGTTCCGCTCCTCGGCAGGCGTCGCGAATGACGAGACCATCGCCAGTTCGGGCCGCGCCCTGGAGCGCGCCGAGGCGATTGTCCACGCTAAGCTCAAGAGAGGCCTCGCGGTGCTGGCGACCATCGGCGCAACCGCTCCCTTCGTGGGCCTGTTCGGCACCGTGGTCGGCATTCTGAATGCTTTCAACCAGATCGCTACCCAGAAGACCTCCGGTATCGGCGCGGTGGCCGGCGGTATCTCTGAAGCGCTGGTCACCACGGCATTTGGACTGCTGGTCGCCATCCCGGCCGTTATGGCCTTCAACTATTTCACCGGCCGTGTCGAAGCGTTCGACGTGGAGATGGACAACTCCTCGAGCGAGCTGATCGACTACTTCATCAAGCAGAGCCACAAGCACTAAGCAAAATGGCTCCTGGCTGCTGCGAGAATCATTGCCGGGTGGAAGAGTCGAGGCTCTTCCACCCCGGCGACTTGAGGCTCGCTCGCCACGGCGAGCTGGTGCAGGCGGCCTGATTTACAGGAAAGCCGGAACGGTTCCGGAACCAATTTCAAATGCACGGAGCCCCATACCATGGGAATTGCGGTTCGCAACGAAGGCGCCAAGGTTAATTCCAACATCAACGTCACCCCCATGGTCGACGTGATGCTGGTGCTGCTCATCATCTTCATGGTCATCACCCCCATGCTCCAGAACAAAGTCCAGATCGATATGGCCAAGGTTGAAAACGCGGTGGCCATGCCGGATGCGGACAAGGATGACGCAATCGTCGTTGCGGTTACGCGCGATGGTGCCATCTTTCTCGGGCAGAACCGGGTGGATCCCAGCCAGCTTGGCAGCCTGGTGCGTGACCGGCTGGCCGACAAGACAGACAAGACGATCTACGTTCGCGCCGATGCCCGGGCGCAGTACCGGACAGTCGAAGACGCCATCGACGATGTGCGTACCGCGGGCGTGGAGGAGATTGGTCTGCTGACGCAGCGCAAGCAAGGCAATCTCGCCGGCGGCGAGTGATCGCGCGCCAGCAGAGTGCTTTTTAACGATTTCGTGGAATTGAGAGACGAGGAGTTTTAAGCCATGGCATTTTCAATGGGTGGCAGCGGCAGCATGTCCGAGATCAATGTCACGCCGATGATCGACATTCTTCTGGTGCTGCTGATCATCTTCATGGTCATCGTGCCGGTTACCCCGCGGGGCCTGGACGCCCTGGTGCCACAGCCCCCCAAAAATCCGCAGCAGCAGCAGCAGCCCAACGACCGCACCATCGTGGTGCAGGTGCTCTATCGGCCCGGCGCTGCTCCGGCCTACAAGATCAACGAGACGGACGTGGCCTACGCCGACCTGCAGAACCAGCTCACCAACATCTACGCCAACCGGGCCGAGCGCGTGATGTTTGTGAAAGGCGATGACGACGTGGAGTTCCGCTATATCGCCGACGTGATCGACATCGGCAAGGCGGCCAACGTGGACCACATCGGATTGATGACGCCGAAGATTCAGGCCGGCCAGTAGGCAGCGGCGGCTGCATTTGCACTGAGCGAAAGGGGGGAGCTTCGCCATGACGATGGATCAGAGCGCGCCGGAGAGCATATCGTCGGAGATGAATGTGACGCCGATGATCGATGTGCTGCTTGTCTTGCTCGTCCTTTTCATGCTGATCGTTCCCACCATGTCCAGCGGGGAATCCGCAATCGTGCCCAGGCCAGCGAAGAACGAGGGTCCGGCGAGGAACGCCGTGGTCCTCGAGGTTCTGCGCGGCAGCGGCGGGCAGGCGGGGTTCAGAATCAATCGTCAGGATGTATCACGCGAGAATCTGCCGGGCACGCTGGAGTCGATCTATGCCAATCGCGCCGACCGGGTTCTTTTTGTGAAAGCAGACGACCAACTGGCCTTTACGCAGGTAGCGGGTGTGATCGACATTGCCCACGCCGCGGGTGTAGACCGGGTGGGGCTGCTCACTCCCAGGGTGGAAGCCGGACTGTAGGGGTTGCCAGGCGCCTCCCGTTTCGTAGTGTTGCTGTCCGGGGGCCTGTGGATGCAGCCGGTCCGGACAGTGGCGGGAGTAAAGAAATTTCAACCTGGCCCGGCCGTGCTGGCCGACAGCCAGTGGTAACTGATTCCAGGCGCGGCCAACACGCCTACGGCTGAAGGAGAAGAAGACGAACATGAATGGACCCGCACGTTTTTCGGCGCTCGCGGTTACCCTGGCCGGCATGGTGCTTTCCATGAGCGGGTGCAGCCAGCTCGAAGCCCGTGACCAGTTGAACAAGGGCGTGGATGCCTACAAGAGCGCCCGTTACGAAGAGGCGATCGATCATTTCCAGAGAGCGACCCAGCTTGATCCCACGCTGCCCATGGCGAAGACCTACCTGGCCACCGCCCTTGCACAGAACGTGGTGCCGGGCCTGACCACGCCGGAGAATCTGAAGACGGCCAACCAGGCCATCGCGATATTCCAGGAGGTGCTGGCTAAGAATCCGAACGACGTGAACAGCATGAAGCAGATCGCCGGCATCTACTTCAGCCTGAAGAATCTCGACCAGGCCGAAGAGTGGCAGAAGAAGGTGCTTGCCGCCGATCCCAAGGACCCTGAAGCGGCCTATACCGTCGGCGTGATCGACTGGACCAAGGCCCACGAGAACAAGCTGAAAGCGCTGCAGGATGCCGGCCTGAACGACGACGGCAAAGGCAACGTGAAGGCGCCGAAGAAAGTGATGGAGGTCATCGCCAAGGAGAATGCCCCGCTGGTGGAAGAAGGCCTGCAATACCTGAACCAGGCGGTGGCGAACCGGCCGAATTACGACGACGCCATGCAGTACCTGAACCTGATCTATCGCAACAAGGCCGATGTGGACTACGGCAACACCTCCGCAGTGAACGAGGATCTGGCCGAGGCGCAGGACTGGACCTCCAAGGCGATGAGCACCCGCAAGGCCAACGAAGCGAAGAAGAATGCCGGTCCGGGTGGCATCACCATGGATGCGAACGGGAACTTCAAATAACCGCTTACAGCGCCCGTTTTTTGACAGGCAAGCGGCCTCTGCCACCGGCGGGGGCCGTTTCTGTTGGTGCGCCAGGCATGGCGTATAGCACGTAGGAGCAAGCGAAGGGGCTGTGGTGGTCTCTTCGTGGGCTTCAAGAACGCTCTAAAAACCTGTTTAAAAATTCTTCAGAGCGAGGCAAGAGCCCCATCAAAACTGGCTGCCGCCCTGCTTCAGAATCTCCTCCGCAAAGTAGTTGCGGACCTTGGCGTCGTCCTGCAGCATCTCGAAGTAGGCGTTCTGCAAGAGCTGCTTCTGGCTTTCGTGCAGTGTCTGGTGGATGGACTGCTGCACGTTGGGATCGTTGAGCTCGCGCTGGCCGGCTGGCTCGCGGGCGATGAGCTTGTAGATCACGTAGCCTACGATCCTGTGGCTGGGGCCGGCGTTGTCATAGACGGGTAGAACGTCGGTAAACTGGTCGGGCTTGAGCTTGCTGATGGCGTCGAAGACCTCAGGCTCGGTGCGCAACTGCGACTCGGGAATAAAACCCATGTCGCCGCCGTTCGAGGCGGTGTTGGGGTCCTCGGAAAAATTCATCGCCAGCGAGCCAAAGTCGTCGCCGCTTTCCAGGCGGTTGTGCAAGGTTTCGATCTTCTTTTTGGCGTCGGCCTCGCCGGAGGCCTTGTTGTTTTGCAGGTTGTTGGTCTGCTGCGCGGGCGCGGTGGTCACCACGATCTGTGCCAGGTGATACTGTGGCTCGACGACGTTGAAATCCGACTTGTGCTGTGCATAAAAGCTGGCGATCTGCGCGTCCGTGATGTTGATCTTGGACTCGATCTCCTTGTTGAGCAGCTTCTCCTTGGTCAGCGAGCGGCGGATGTCGTGCTTGAAGTCGTCGAGAGTGACATTGCGCGCCTTGAGCTGCTTGTCGAACTCTTCCTGCGTGTAAGGAGCCTTGTATTCGGTGAGCTTGGCGTTCACGTCGTCGTCTGTGGCTGCCAGGTTGAGCTTGGCGGCGCGCTGCTGCAGGATCTCGTCGTCGATCATGCCGTGCAGAATCTGCAGGCGACGAATGTTGGCTTCAACGGGCGAAGGCTTCTGCGGGTTGTCGCCCAGGCTGGCCTGGTAATAGCGCTCCAGGTCGGAACGGAGAATCTCTTTGCCGTTGACCGTAGCCACGACGTCGGCGCCGGGGGTGTGATGGCAGCCGGCAATGCCCGGCAACAGGACGCCGCCAATGAGAAGGAGGGCCGGCCAATGGAGATGTGCCCGATGCGACTCCGCCCTGAAGATCGAATTGACTTGCAACGTTGCTACTCCCTGTGAAACCGTACCATCGTTTTGGCAATCAAGGATAAATCGCGGCGGCTGCGCGCGGAAAGCCTTGATTCTGCCTATTTGCCGCTGCCGGCCGGAGCCGCGGTTGCGGGCGCTGCAGATGCCGGAGTGGGCGCCGGAGCCTCGACCGGCGGCGGCTCTTCGCCCTCGGCGCGCAGCGCGCGGTCGATGGCCGCCCAGAGCTGATCCTGCGGCACGGCGCCGTTCACGCGCTCGCCGTTCACAAACAGCTCGGGCGTGCCTTCCAGGCCCAGCACTTCGGCTTCCTTGGCTGAAGCCAGCACCTGCGTCTCGTCCTGCTTGGCCAGGCATGCGTTCAGGCGCGTTTCGTCGAGCTTGCCCAGCGTGCCTTCCTGCCGTGCAATGCGGTCAAGGGCCTCGTAACTTTTCTGCAGGTTCCGGTCTGGACCGGTGATCTCTTCTCCGTGCGAGTGCACGTAGTCCACAAAGTTCCAGTAGACCGTGCCGTTCTGCGCAGCCAGGCAGTTTGCGTCCACTGAGGCGTGAATGGCCCACGGGTGCAGTTCGGCGATCGGATCGTCCTTGTAGATGAATCGCACCTTGTCGCCGTAATGCGCCAGCGTAGCCGGAAAGAGCTCCTGGTGCATGCGCGCGCAGAAGGGGCACTCCAGATCGTCAAAATTGATGACCGTGACCTTGGCTGCAGGGTTCCCGCGAATGGGACGGCCGGCGAGGTTGATGGCGTCGCCGGGAGTCTTGGTCAAGTCCATGGTGGTGAAGTGAATGAGCTTGCTGTTGTCGTCCGCGATCAGGAAGTCGATCTCCTGGGTTTTGGCGTCATGGGAGAGTATGACGGGTAGCGTCTGGTAGCCGTTGAACTGGCTCGGCTTGCGCGCGCCGATACTCACGTTTACGTCGTTGGGCAGCTCGAATTCGGAGCGGACCTGGAGTTCGATGCGGCGGTTCAGCGCGGGATCGGTACTCGTGGATGCGCTGGTCTGAGCCTTGCAGCCCGCGGTGAGGCCGAGCAGGAGCAGCCCGGCCAATAAGCGAATACGCGGCAAAATAAATCCCTCTTAGAAAAAGAATACTCCATACTGCCCGCCGGAAAGCCCGGCTGCGGCTGCGCTTTTCCCGTCCCCCCAGAGGATGGACGCACGGAGGACAGAAAGGCAATCGGACGCTCGGAGTTGCGCGGATCAATAGGGCGGCGGCAGAGTGGGATCGTGGAAGATGGACGTGGCGCGGCGGATATCGCCCACGGAGCCGAAGTTGGCCAGCGTAAAGCCGTAGAGCCACTCGTGCTCGTTGCGGCCGGTTCCCTGAATCGTGCCCAGCTCAAAGCGCCGGTAGCCCATGGACAGGCCGCAGCAGTCCCAGTTGTAGACGGCCTGCACGCCGCCGTACTGGATCTGGCCGGCTTCAAAGTCATAGCTGCCATTGGCGGCGATGTTGAATCCGTTGCCGCTGGGCTTGCCGAACTCGAAGAACGGCTGCACGATCTGGCTCTTGAGCGTGGGCGAGCTGGTTCCAGGGTTCTCGTCCACGGCATTGAGCATGGCGTGGCCCACGCCGAAGGTGGTGCGGCCAAAGCTGTAACCGGCAAAGAGGTTGTCGGCGTCCATCTGGCCGCGCTTGGGGTCGTAGTCCAGGTCCCACTGGATGCGGAGATTCTTGATGGCGTCGAAGCGCAGCCGCGAGATCAGCGGCGAGATGTTGCGCGGCGAAGTGAGAAATGCAGCGCCGGTCAGGTCGAGCGCGGACTCGAAGATATTGCGCCGGCCGGAAATGAGCGCGCCGCCAAACCGCGGATCGATAAAGAACTCCTGCTCGATCTGCCAGCTTGCCCATTCGCGCGGCTGCGCCGGGCACTGGCCGTCGGCATCCTTGTCCTCCGGCGCGCAGTCCTTGGGATGGATCGGGTGCAGATAAAGCCGCTGCGTCAGCGAGAAGCCGGCCTCGTTGGTGTCGGTCACCGTGTCGGCTGTATCGAAGCGCAGCACGTTGCGCGCTGCGGGGCCGATGCCGCCCACGTAACGGTAGGTAAGCTCGGGCTCGATCACGTGGCGCAACTCGCGATTCCAGAAGGGCAGCTTGAAGTCACGCTCCAGAACGGGCGGCCGG
Organism: Acidobacteriaceae bacterium; assembly: GCA_030038195.1. Taxonomy (GTDB): domain Bacteria; phylum Acidobacteriota; class Terriglobia; order Terriglobales; family Acidobacteriaceae; genus Telmatobacter. Next base: position 10,476 of record JASHPJ010000043.1, on the reverse strand, counting down.
ATATCGACTGAGGCTTCAAGGTCCTCGCGGTTGAGCGGGTCGTGGCTGATGGTAGGAATGCCGCCATTGGTGGAGATGTGGTTGGGAGTCTGGCTGATGGTGTAGAAGGTGTCGCGGAACGCAGCCTCGGGAACAAAGCTCCATCCGCCGGCGGAGAAGGGCAGCGAGATGTGCGGATAAAAGTCCATGCGGCCCACGTTGCGCACGTGAAAGTCGGGCTCGGAGCGGTTGAGGTAGCTCAGCGACGATCCCAGGCTCCACCGCAGCGGAGAGCTGCCCAGCGGGCGGTCGAGTACGTCGTAGCGCAGCGTGGGCAGGTGAAGGATCTTGGCTTCGTCGCCGTTGGCCGTGCTGGCGAAAGTCTGAAAGCGGTCGAGTGAGAGCGAGGGCAGAAAGCCATTGTGGTTGTGGATGAGGCCGACATCGCTCGCCACCTGGGAACTGGTGGCCTGGGTGTAGTTATCGTCGAAGACCAGCCGGTAGACATAGCTCGAAAGGTATTCCACTGTGCCGGCGATGCGAGTTGCGGGGGACAGGTCCTTTCGGCCGGAGGCGCTCACGTCCACCCCGCCCTGGTTGACGAACTGGGTCGTGCCGGTCCCGGTATCCTGCTCCACGCCGCGGTCGAGCAAAGCATTCCAGCGCGCGAGCAGATGGTCCTGGCCGGGGCCTTTGTAGCGGAAGTCTCCATTCGGCGCCCAGCCGCGCTTGCTGTAGTATTCGGTGCCCAGGACCATGTCCGTGCTGCGATTGATGGCCCAGTAGACCTGCTCGCCGAAGGTGAAGCCGCGGATCGAGGAGCCGTTGCTGATCACCGGCGTAAGAAAACCGCTGGCGCGGTCGGTTTCATCCACGGGATGGCGCAGATAAGGCAGGTAAAAGACCGGAATGCCGAGAAACTCGAAGCCGGCGTTCTTGGTGGAGGCTTCGCGGTCGTCGAGCGCGATGGCGCGTGCAATCACGCGCCAGTCAGGATGCGGCAGCCGGCAGTTGGTGATGGAGCCATCGACGATACGATAGTTGCCCTCGCCGGTCTGGAGCAGGACGCGACCGGAAAAAAGCAGCGGATTGGTGGTGGAGTAGACGACCGTGCGGCCGGCGCGGCGCACTCCCTGTGAGCCGGTGACGTTGTAGAAGCGCGCCGTGTGCATGTTCAGGCGCATCTCCCCGTGCGCGGCATTGATGAAGACATCGTTCGGGCCGCCGGTAAGCTGCAGATGGCCGTCCGCCTCGAGCTCCGAAGTGGACTGGTGATAGACGATATTGTCGGCACGCAGAACGTAATCGCGATAGTGGACGACGACATTGCCGCTCAGCGTCCACACGTCGCCCACCCGGCTCTGGCGCTGCGCTTCCCACTCGATGGGTGTGCCCGTGGAAGGCGTCGGTCCCGGCTGCGCGATTGGCACCATCTCCTGGCTGGGATCGTCAGGCAGTTGCGGCTGCGCCTCGCTCGCGTCCGCTGCCGGCTGCGCTGGGGGTAACCCGCTAGATAACCTTTGTCCCTCAGCCTGAAGGCCATAGGCGGCGAGCAGCGTGATAATTACGAATGTACGAGGACGCATCCTGCAACCAAGATTGGTCTTAAGCTCAGCATAGCAAAAGCCGGTCATCACTGGATGGGACGCGCACCGAGTGGCTCTGGCAGCAGATAAAAGTCGGGTAGATTCAGCCGGTCGCCGGCTCACGCGTGCAATGCATGACGGATTGCGCCCGCCTTCCTCCGCGACAACTCCGCCTCCAATTTGGAAACGGCGCTTGCGCCGTGCCGGATGCACGGCCGGCACAGCGCAGGCACAAACTGCGGCGCACCCGGTCTGCGGCCGCATGGAAGGGATACAGCAACTTTGAGTACATCGCCCAGCCACGTGAATCTTTCTCCTCTGTGGAAACAGGAAGTCAACCGCCGCGTCGCCGCGCACATGAGCCGCAAGGCTCCCTCGGCCGGCGAGCGCACGTCCGTGCAGGCGACCAGGCCAAATCCAGCCAGCCGCGCGGCGCAGGCCGCGGCGCGCGTGGCCGCGCGCTACGCCGGCGCGCCCAGCTACAGCGAGATGCTGGCCGCCGAAGCCCGCGCTGCAGTACTTGCGGCTGAGGCTGCCTCGCGCGCGGCAATGAAAGCGCAGGCGGCTGCGGAGTCAGTGCTAGCCAGCATCGAGGCGGCCTCGCCCGTTGCGATGATCGCGGAGGAGAGCCCACGCACAGCGCTGCACATGGTTGCAACAGAGATAGTCGAAGAGCGCCAGCCTGTACCGGCAGCCGCGCAGGAAGATCATGTTGCGGAAGAAAAGTTCGAGCTGACGCCGGAGATTGCACCAGCGGCGCCCGTTGCCGAAGGTCAACCCTACGCCATCCGCTGGGCGCCGGATATGCCGGCGCTGCGTCGCAAGCAGGAAGTCGAACAGGTATTTCATGCTCCAGGGTTCTTCGATTTTGCAAACCCCGACTGGCGTGGGCCCGAAGAAACGGGGTTCGACAGCGAGGAGATCGGGGTCGTCGAGCCAGCCCAGCCTATTTATGCCAACCTGATCGAATTTCCGCGCGAGCTGGTGGCCACGCGCAAGGTGCGCCCTCGGCTGGCGGAAGGACCGCTGGCGGCAGCGGGCCGGCAATCCCAGTTGAGCATCTTCGAGGTCGATCCGGTCGATGTATCCACCGAGCCCGAGGCCATGAGCGCGGCGGTTGAAGCCGCTTCGCCCGCCTGGGCGGAGCCGGAGTGGTCGGGCATCGAGCTGGGCGCGGAGCCCGAGGAAGAGCTGTATCACGCGCCAGGGCCGGCGGTGCTTCAGCAGGAGACGCCGCTGGAGCTGGCGCCCTTCAGCCGGCGCATGCTGTCCATTGTCTTCGATGGGACGCTGATCGGGGCCGCGTTTGTGACGGCGGCCATAATGGCGGCAACCAGGGCGGCGGAGCTGCCCGGACTGCGCACGATCGAGATCGGATCGGCGATCGCCTTCCTGGTCGTGAGCGCGTTTTACCACGTGCTGTTCTTCACGCTGGCCCGCGCCACGCCGGGCATGCGCTACGCGCAGATCCGGCTGTGCACCTTCACCGGCGAGATTCCCACCCGCGCCCAGCGGACGACCCGGCTGGTGGCGCTGCTCTTGTCGATCATCCCGATCGGGCTGGGACTGGTGTGGGCTGTCTTCGACGACGACCACCTCACCTGGCACGATCGCCTGTCGCGTACTTATCTGCGCAGGTACTGAGGAGCTGTCCCATCCGAGGTGCGTTTACTGCTGTCCTTCTCCTTGGCATATATTCATGTATATGCCAACAGGAGAGAGGAATGCAGCGCACTGCGAAGATTTTCATGAATAACCGCAGTCAGGCAGTCCGGCTTCCGAAGGAATTCCAGTTCAATACCCGCGAAGTCTTTATCCGGAAGCGGGGAGACGAGGTCATTTTGTCTCCGCGCCCAGATGACTGGTCGGAACTGCTGAGTCCGGAGAACGCAGCCTCAAAAGAGTTTATGCAGAACGTCGAAAAGCTGCCGGTTCAAGAGCGTCGCTTCTGATGCCAAGCTACATGCTCGACACAGATATTGCTTCCTATGTCATGAATCGCTCCAGCATGCGGGTACTACAAACGCTCCAGATGATTGCGGTAGGTGATGCATGCATCTCTGCAATTACACGATCCGAACTCGAGTATGGGGTTGAAGTCTCGCCGCGCCATAAAAAGATCGGCGATCCCTGGAGATATTTTTACGGCATATCGCAATACTGAACTATCCCGGCGACGCGGCGCTCGACTATGTGCAGGTTCGAGCATTTCTTAAGTCCCGTGGCACCATGATTGGCGGCAACGACCTGTTGATTGCGGCGCATGCCCGCTGCCTTGGACTGATACTGGTCACCAACAACACACGGGAATTCAAGCGTGTTCCGGGGCTCAAGATAGAAGACTGGACGTGATCGCCCGGATTCAGGCCTTTGGGCAGTTCAGAGCGCCTTTTTTGCAGCTTCACCCCGCCACGACCCGCATGGCGCTTACGCCTGCTCCCAGCAGCGCCGTGGCGTCGTCAGGCGGCAGCACCGCGAGCGAAAAGCTCTGCAGCGGACTCATCCTGACCATGGTTTCCAGATGGCTGCGCAGCAGCGGCAGCTCCAGAAAGTGCACGTTGTGGCCGGTGAAGTAGAACTTGCCGGGGCCGGCGAGATGAATGAACGAGGCGGTGGCCGCGGCCAGGGCACGATGCCACAGATCCACAAAGTCACGACAGCGCTGGTCGCCTTTCCTGGCGTTGGCGAAGATCTCCTCGGGTTCCAGGTCAAGGAAGCGCATGCGCATGGCGCGCGAGCCCATGATGCCTTCGAGATGGCCAACGCCGCCGCAGCCGCAGTAGCGTTCCCTGGGGTCGAGGGTCACGGTAATGTGTCCACCCTCCCACACGCCTTCCACGTACGGCCATCGCCCATAGCCGATGCCGTTGCCGATGGTCCACACGCGGGTGAGCTTGTTGAAGCGGCCGTGCGTAGCGGCTACCGCTGCGGCAATGGCGTCCGCGTCGTTGACCACGTGCACCGGCGCGTCAACTCCGCGGCTGGCGAGCGCCCTGGCAAGTTCTTCGGCCAGGCGCAGACCCTTGGTTTGCGGCAGATTCGGCGAGTCTTCCACCACTCCGTGGCGCACGATGCCGGGAACGGCTACGCCGATGGCGTCGATGCGGGCTTCCACGCTGCCGGCCAGCTTGGCAGCCAGACCGGCGAGTATCTCCACCAGCTCGCCGTGCGGAACGGCGGTGAGCTCAGGCAGTTCGTCCGGACTATCCGGGTAGCGCAGCATCGCGCCGGTCAACTGCTGGTCCTCCAGCCTTCCGGCCACAATGTGCTCCGTAATCACGATGCCGATCGCGGTTGTCATCAAAATCCCTCCCTGGGGATCGGAGCGATGCGTCTCGCCGCATCCATCTCCAGCGCCCGCGTTGCGCGCAAGCGGTTCAAGAGCTACCCGGCCTGGTACCGCTGCAGCCGCCCCAGTCCGTTGAACGCTGCCACCTTGTAGCACTCGGCCAGCGTGGGGTAGTTGAACACGGTATCGATGAAGTAGTCCATCGTTCCATTCAGCGTCATCACCGCCTGGCCGATGTGCACCAGCTCGCTGGCGCCCTCGCCGATAATATGGACGCCGAGCACTTTACGCGTGTCGCGGTGAAAGACGAGCTTGAGCCGTCCCGTGGTGTCGCCGCGAATCTGGCCGCGCGCAACCTCACGATAGTACGCCATGCCCACTTCGTAAGGCACGTCTTCGTCGGTGAGCTGCTCTTCCGTCTTGCCGATGAAGCTGATCTCGGGAATGGTGTAGATGCCGTAAGGATAAAAACTCGGGTTGGTGCGCACGGCGTGATCGCAGAAGGCCGCGCCGGCCGCGATCCGTCCCTGCTCCATGGAGACCGAGGCCAGCGACGGGAAGCCCACCACATCGCCCACGGCATAGATATGGTCGGCCTTGGTCTTGTAGTGCTCGTCCACGGCGATACGCCCGCGGTTGTCGGCTTCGAGGCCGGCGGCGGCCAGGTTCAGATCGTCGATTGCTCCCTGGCGGCCGATGGCGTAGAGCAGCGCGTCACCGGAGACTTTTTTCTTGCTCATCAGGTTGGCGACGACCGTGCCGGGCGAGGGCTCTTCCACGCTCTCCAGCTCTTCGCCCAGGCGCATGGTCACCCGGCTGTCACGCAGGTGATAGCTCAGCGCTTCGATGATCTCGCGGTCTGCGAACTCGAGCAGGCGGTCGCGCTTTTCGATGAGCGTAACCCGCACCCCGAGCACGGCGAACATGCAGGTGTACTCGACGCCGATGACGCCGCCGCCCACCACGATCAGCGTGCGCGGCAACTCCTGCAGGTCGAGGATCTGGTCGCTGTTGACGATGGTGCGGCCGTTGATGGGCACCTTGGGAGACGAGGCCGGCCTGGTGCCCACGGCGATGATGACGCGGTCCGCCTCCAGCGTGGTGTCGGCCTGCGGGCCTTCGACGTGAATCGTGTTGGGATCGACGAAGTGCGCGATGCCGTGCACTACATCGACTCCGTTGCGCGAAAGCTGCGCCTCGGTCACGTCCACTTCCGTCTTGATCACCGCCTGGACCCGGAACGCCAGGTCGGCCATGGTGATCTTTTCCTTGACCCGGTAGTTGATGCCGTAAAGCGAGCGGTAGTTGTAGCCCGACAGGTGCAGCACGGCCTCGCGCATGGTCTTGGAGGGGATGGTGCCGGTGTTGATGCATACCCCGCCCACCACCGAACGAGCCTCTACCACCGCGACGCGCTTGTTCATCTTGGAGGCAGCCACGGCCGCGCGCTGGCCGGCGGGTCCCGAGCCGATGACAACCAGGTCATACTGCAGGGCGCTCATGCGAGTGTTTCTCCCAACGGTGGTTTTGGAGCTCTGCTTAAGGAAGGCCTCACTCTCCAACATCCCTACCCGGAGCCTACCATAGCACTCTCCGGTTCAAGATTGCATGTTCGTAAGAGACCCTGAAGGGGTAAACGGCGATGCAGGTGGGAACGGCTCGGGCAAGGACGCCAGGCAGCGGCAAAAAAGCCCGGCGGCGGAAGAGACCCGTTCGCCGGGGGCTGGTTTTGTGCATGAAGGGAAAGGTCTACGAGTGCGCCGGACGCAGGCCCGGCCGGGCCGCAGAGCAGGCCTTGCCGGCAAGCCTTCCGCCGGGCTGGCTGTCTTCGTCCAGCCGGAACTGGCGAATCATGCCATCGAGATCGCTGGCAAGCTGGGCCAGGTTCTTGAGCACTTCCACCGCCTCTTCGGCACCCTGCGAGTTCTCCGTGGCGAGCTGCGAGATATACCCGGCGGACTCGGAGATTTCTCCCGCTGCGGCCGTCTGCTCGGTGGCCGCGGTGGCGATGAGGTTGATCTGCTGCTCCACCTGGCGCGAGGACTCAATGGTCGCCTCCAGGCTGGAGCGGACGTTGGCGGTTTCTTCCATGCCGTTTTCGACTGCCGCGCGGCTCTCCTGCATCACCTGCATGGTTTCGCGGGTTTCGTCCTGGATGCTGCGGATGGTGCCGGCAATCTCTTCGGTTGCGCCCTTGGTGCGCTCGGCCAGCCGCCGCACTTCTCCGGCGACGACGGCGAATCCACGGCCGTGCTCGCCGGCGCGCGCCGCTTCGATGGCCGCGTTCAGCGCCAGCAGGTTGGTCTGCTCGCTGATCTCCTGGATCACGTTGACCACCTTGCCGATCTCCTCCGAGCGATGGGCCAGCGAGGTCATCTTCTCCGCCACGGTGTGGGAAGCTGCGGCGATCTTTTCCATGGTGGCGGCTGCGGCCTGCATCACCACGCCGCCGCGCTGCGCGGTCTCAGCCGAGGCGCGGCTGGCGGTGGTGGCGCTCTCGGCGTTGTGGCTGATCTCGCCGATGGTCGCCGTCATCTCCTGCACGGCGGCGGCGATCTGGCTGATCTTGCTCGACTCGGTGCGCGCGTTGCCGGCCGTCTGCACCGAGCGTGCGCTCACCTGGGTTGTAGCCGAGGACAGTGTCTCGGCGCTTCTGGCCACGTTTTGCAGCAGCGAGCGCAGCGAAGACAAGCTGGTATTCAGCGCCTCGCCCATGCGGCCGATCTCGTCGGCGCCGTTGACATCGGCATTGACCGTAAGGTCCTTCTGGGCAACCTGCTCCAGGGCGGCGGTGGCTGCCGCAAGACGTGGAGCTATAGCACTGGTGAGTGCGGCTCCGATGAGCACGCAGAGCCCGATGAGGACAGCCGTTACCGCCAGGTTGATCCACGTGGCGCGATTGCCGGTCTCCACGCTGCCCTGGCTGCTGTCTGTCGCGCCTTTGACGTTGAGCGTGAAATCCGCGTTCAGTGCGTCGAGCGCATCGTGGAACTTCGTATCCGCGGCTTCTCCCGTAATCATCTTCCGTGCATCGCTGGTTTTGCCCACCGTTAGCCATGCGATGCTGCGATCGCTCATGTCCTTGTATTGCGAGTATGCGGCGGTCAGCTTCTGGTAGAGATCCTGTTCTCCGGGGTTGCGGATCATCGGTTCATGTTTCCTGGTTGCGGTCTGGAAGTCCTGCATGTCCTTGAGGCGCCGCTCCGAGTGCTCGGCGACACAGGCCGGCTCCTGGCAGAGCGCCAGATAAAGATCTTCGCGGCGCATATTGTTCATTCCTGCGCGGGCGTCGGCAAGGTAGACCAGCGAGGCAAGGGCGTTGTCCCTTACATCGATGCACCTGGCCATGATCTGGCGGAATGCGAAGAACGTGTACGCGCCCAGCGCAATGCACAGCATGCAGACCGCGCCAAAAGCATAGAGGAACTTTTTGGAGATGGGTAGATTGCGAACGAAAGACATGCCAGGACCCTTTCTTTCAAGGACTCGCTGATCCTATCGGCGAAATCTCTGCGGCCTTGAACGGAATTGCTTTTCAGCCAGGCATTTCACCCTCTTGCAATTCTGGAAATGGCCGCACGACCGCAATTCCGGCTCAGCTTTCTGCATCCGGATGCAAAGGCGCGTTGGTGCCGGCAGGTGAAAGTGGCCCAGGCAACTTCCTGGCTTACCGGAACCGCCAGCCGCGCTATCTGCGACCATGGCGCGAGTTTCCAGCCCCGCACGAGAGCATCTCTGGCTCGATTACGGGAACAGGAGCGCGCTCCTGGAGCCGTTCTAGCGGGCGGCTGAAATGAACGCCCAGTGCAGAAGCACGATCAGGTTTTATGGATCCTAGCTAAAATAGAATACGATTAAGATCAATAATAATTGACTATAATTATATACTGATTAATAAATAAATCGTAATTGATTTAATAGATATAATGATCAATATGAATAAAATCTTAATTGATCCTATATTGATAATATATATGAAGTAAGTTAAAGTTGATCATGGCTGAGCTGCTCTACGGGCACGTCTACTATCAGGACCGCTTCGCCGGACTGCTCCGGCAGGAGACGGGTGACCGCTGTTCATTTACCTACGACAGCGAGTACCTGAACCAGTCCATGCCCGCCATTGCGCTCTCGCTGCCGCTGCAGGCCGAGCCGCATCTCTATTCCGGCCGGCTGCATCCCTACTTCGACAACCTGCTTGCCGAGGGCCGCCAGGCGTCCATCCAGGCGCGGTGGCTGGGTATTCCGGTCGAAGACTGGTTTGCACGCCTCTTGGCCTTTGGGGGCGACTGCATCGGCGCAGTCAGCATTCGTGACCCGAGGCCGCGCCCCGCCACCGGCGAGATGCCGCAGGCCGCCGAGGAGATTGCGGCCCTTGCCAGTCGGGCCTCGATCTCCGGCGTTCAGGCCAAGCTGCTGGTGGTCGAGACCGGCTCCGGCTTCCGTCCGGCGCGGGAGGGCGAGCTAAGCACGCACATCGCCAAGCTACCCGGCGGGAATTTGCCCGAGATCGTCCCGCTCGAATACCTCTCCACGCTGGCCGCGCGCACTCTGCTGCCCGACGACGAGATCGTCGAGACGCGGACTGCGCCAATTGAGGGTATCGCCGGGGAGTGCCTGCTGATCCGCCGCTTCGATCGCCTGCAACAGGACGGAGCCACGCGCAAGCGGCACTTCGAGGAGTTCAACCAGATCCTCCAGCACCCGAGCGAGGACAAGTACGAGGGAAGCTACGCGGCCATGGCGCAGATCATGCGCGAGAATCCGCGCTGTTCGCTGCTCGATGCCGAGCGGCTCTTCCGCAGGGTCCTGGCTTCGATCCTGCTGGGCAACAATGACGCGCACCTCAAGAACTTCGGGCTGCTCTCGCTGGATGGCCGGCTGCGCCTGGCGCCGTTTTACGATGTTCTGGCCGCCGCGCTCTATCCCGATTTCAGCCAGACTCCGATGGCGCTGCGTCTGGGGCAGGGGCAGAATCCGGACACGCTGGCAGGCATCGGCCCATCGCATCTCGAAGCGCTGGCTAAGTCCTTCGGTCTCAAGAAGGCCGCACTGCGCGAGGCCGCGCACGATCTGGGCCGGAGACTCGATGCCGCGCAGGAGGCCGTCCGCCAGGATGCGCACGGCTCCAAGGGCATCCGCACGCAACTTGCCGACTACATGAGGAAACGATGGAACGGAACCTTTCAACGGATTGCCAGCTCGACTGGCTGGAGATCGTAGCCCAGGCCAAGCGTCGGCGCAAGCAGATGAAGCTCACCCAGCGCCGGCTGGCGGTGGTGGCTGGCGTGAGCCTGCCCACCGTGGTCAAGCTCGAGGCCGGCGAAGACGTGCGCCTCTCCTCGGCGCTGGCCATTCTCAAGGTGCTGGACATGGTGGCTGAGCCGGTGGAGGGGCTGCTGCGGCTCACTACCTCCGTGAGCGGTGCCGCCGGGCCGTTCCAGGTATCGTTCGCCCCGTATGGCGGCAGCGACGGCGGCCTCGAGCCGTACGTTCTCGCCGACCGCGCGGCCCTTGAAGGCTTTCTCGCCGCGCTGCGCATCGATGAAGCAAGGCAGCAGCAGGCCATCGCATCGCTGACGGGCAACTTCACCGCGGAGATCGGAGGCGCGCAGCTTTCCC
>JASHPJ010000042.1 GCA_030038195.1 Acidobacteriaceae bacterium | reverse complement strand
GGCCATCTTCTCGATGCTCTCCTGGTTGCACACGTCGAGCGCGAGCGAGACGGCGCGGCGGCCCAGTGACTTGATTTCGGCTTCAAAGGAAGCAAGCGCATCGCGGCTGCGGCTGGTGAGCACAAGGTCTGCCCCGGCGCGCGCGAGCGCCAAGGCAAAGTACTGGCCCAGGCCGCGGCTGGTTCCGGTCACGATGGCAACCTGGCCGGTAAGGTCGAAGAGATTTTCGCTCATTGGGCCCTCGGCGTGAGGATGATCTTCATCAGGTTGGGCTCGCGCGCGTGCAGCCGCTCAAACCAGCGCGGGCCTTCTTCAAGCGATGCAACTGCGGTGATGAACGGCTTGACCTGGATCTTGCCGCTGGCGATCAGCTCGATGGCCTGCGGATACTCACCCGACGAAGCGCAGGAGCCCTGCAGCCGAATCTGGCGTGAAACCACCTTCTGCAGCGGCAGCGTCACTTCCGGCGTGATGTTGCCGACCAGTGTGACCGTGCCGCCTTTGCGCGCGCAGTCGATTGCCGCTGCAATCGTCTCGTTGCGTCCCACCGCCTCATACACGAGATCGACGCCGCGGCCACCGGTGAGTTTTTGGATTGCAGCGAGCAGCTCCGCGCCCGAAGCGTGGAGTGCCTTGTCTGCGCCAACCTGATGGGCCAGCGCGAGGCGCGTTGCGTCTATGTCGGAGATGAAGACTTGCGCACAGCCGGCGGCGCGTGCAGCCTGCAGCGTGAGCAGGCCGATCATGCCGGCGCCGATGACCAGCGCCGTCTCGCCGCCTTTTGCCTCCGACACGCGCACGGCGTGCAGCGCGACGGAGACGGCTTCCAGCATGGCCGCTTCAGAAAACGAGATCGTCGCCGGCAGATGATAGAGGATGCGCTGCGGCACCACGACAAACTCGGCAAAAGCGCCGTGGCGGCGATAGTCGCCGCAGGAGACGCCGATGACCTAGCGGTTGTCGCAGAGGTTCACGTCGCCGCTGGCGCAGAACGCGCAGGCGCCACAGTAGACCGTGGAGTCGAAGGTGACGCGGTCGCCGGCCGCGAAGCCGCGCACAGCGGAGCCGGCGGACTCGATGGTTCCGGCGGCTTCATGGCCCATGACGATGGGAGGAATGCGGCGGCCGGAAGAGCCATCGTAGCCGTGCGCGTCGCTGCCGCAGATGCCGCAGGCCTCCACGCGGACGAGGACTTCATCCGGCGCAACGGCGGGGAACGGCATATCGGCAACTTCGAGATGGCTGTATTCGGAGAGAAGCAGAGATTTCATCGGTTCTTGTTCCTTGGGCATGGTTCGTCGTTCAACGACGTTTTATGAGTGAATTGCGACGCTACACATCGCAGAGGTCGGCGGCGGCGCGGAGGCTCGTGAAAGGATCGTGCACGGGAATGAACTCATGCGCGACGTAGCCTTTGAAGCCCGCGTCCACAATACCCCGCATCACACCGTCCCATTGTACCTCCTGCGTACCGTCGAGCTCGTGACGGCCGGGCACGCCGCCGGTGTGGAAGTGGGCGATCCACGCAATGTTTGCGCGGATAGTCGCGATCAGGTCGCCTTCCATGATCTGCATGTGGTAGATGTCGTAGAGCAGCTTCACATTGGGCGAGTTCACCTCCTGCACTACGCGCACGCCCCACGCGGTGTGGTCGCACATGTAGTCGGGGTGGTTGACTTTGCTGTTGAGCAGTTCCATGCAGATGGTCACGCCGTTATCTTCGGCGATCTTCTTCACGCGATTGAGGCCGAGGATGGTGTTGCGCGCGCCCTCGTCGTCGCTCATGCCGCGGCGATAGCCGGAGAAGGTGATCACGTTGGGAACGCCGGCCTTGGCGGCGAGAGGAATGTTGGTGCGGAAACCGGCTTCGATGGCGGCGTGGTTCTCGACGCGGTTGAGCGCATCGGGGATGGTGCCGCCTCCGGCATAGCCCATGGTGCAGAGAATGCCGTACTGATGCGGCACCGCGTACTCCTCGGGCTGGAGGAGATCGACGCCCTTGAGACCGATCTGGGCCGCGTAGGCGCAAAGCTGGTCAAGAGGTGTGTCTTGGTAACACCAGCGGCAGACCGACTGGTGGATGCGGTTCTTTCTCGGAGTCATGCTTGCTTCTCCCTTGGTGATTGCGGTGAATGGCGCGAGTGCGGCTGCGGTAAGGCCGGCCTTGAGAGCGGCGCGGCGGGTAAGATTTTTGCGTTGTGTAAACGATTGCTCCGGCATACGGAGGAATCATACGCGGTTGCGGCGGGGTGGGTGCAGAGGCAACGGCTTCGGCCGTGCCGATACAGCAGATCAACTTCTCTTCTTTCGTCCTCCGCTTCGCCTGCAGGCGAAGCGGAGGGCGAAATATCCATCCAAATCGCGCTTTTTGGCACGGCTAAAACCGTGCCCTCTCAAAACATCAAGTTTTTAGACAAACTCTTAGAAGGTGAAGGCGAGGCCGGCGCGGATGCCGCGCTGGTCCTGGGCAAACATCAGCAAGGAGCCGTCGCTGAGGATGTAAGGACGATAGCCCTGCGCGAGCAGGTTCCGGACTTCAAGCAGCGCTTCGAAGCCGCTGGAGCCATCGCGGTAGATGTGGATGGGCTGGCGGAGATGGATATTGAGGTACGGCAGCGCGGCATTCTCGGCAAAAGGCGCAGCGGCGGTGACGGTGTCGTCAGGCTGCCAGCGGTAACTGGCGCGCCAGCGCGTGCCGGTGCCGTCGAGCGTGCCCGAGAGAGAGATGCTGTAAGCCTGGGTGCGGCGCGGACGAGCCGTGGCAAGCACCTGCGTGAACGTGGCCGGCGAGGACAGCGCGGGCATCACCAATGCATCACCGTTGGCGTAGCTGAGCCGGATGCGGTTGCCATGCGATAACTGGCGCTCGAGAACCGCTTCAACACCCGCCGTGGAGAACGCCGGGCCGGCGGCGCGCAGCATGTTGCTGGCGGGATCGAGCAGCGCGGCGGCGGCCACCGGCGACGCGCCTTCATCCCCGGCGGTAAAGCGGGTCATCGCTTCCAGGATCGGATCGCTGACCGTGTCCGCATAGACCATGACGGCCATGCTCGACAAATCTGTGTTGTGCTCCCAGCCGATCTCCTGGTGCATGCCGCGCTCGACCACCAGGTTGCCATTCTGCACGGCGAAGCGGGGCATGGCTTCGTCACTGGGGTCGGGGTTCTGCACCATGGTAGCCATGCGGTAGCGCACAGCCGTGTCGCCATTGCGCCACTCCACGGTGGCAAAAGGCAGGCCGACGGCCACGGTGTCGGGCGACTGGCCATCCATGCGGCCAAGAACTTCCGTCGAGCCTGCCTCGGCTTCGATATCGGGACCAAGATGCAGCGTCTCCGCTGTGCGGACGATCGCCTCGCCGAATCCCTGATTTCCGGAGCCATCTGCTTCGTCGGGATGGATGGCCACCGCGGCCACGGACTGCACCGAGCCTGCGAAGCCAAGGTCCTGGCGGAAGCCCAGCATCGACTCCATGCCGGCGTCGCTGCCAGGGGCAAAATCGACGCGCGCCAGCAGTTCCCGGCTGTTGATCGGCGTGTCTTCCACCGTGGCCGTAAAACGCTCGCCGCTCTCGCCAAAGGTTCCGGCCTGGCCGGTGGCCATCAGGCGGGCCTTCAGCTTGGGAGCAGCCCCCGAGCCATCGGAGACCACCACCAGCGGACCGTCTTCAAGCCAGCGCAGCAGCGGACGATTGGCGGCCGAGCGCAGTGTCCAGGCCCAGTCGTCCTGCTGGGCGTCCCCGGAACGCGGCTGCGAAGGCAGCCACTGCATCACTTCGTAAAGCGTATTGAGGGTGAGATTGACGATCGTGCCGCGGCGGACGCGCACATTCTCGCGAAGGGATGGCAGGAACGACGGACCCATCGCCTTGACGGCATAGTGGCCGGGCAGCAGCGAGGTGATGGCGAAACGGCCTTTGCTGTCGGTATAAACGCTGGTGACGACGCTGAGGTCGGAGCGCAGAAGCTGGACGGTCGCCCCGATCTGCGGCACGCCGGCGGAGTCGCGCACATAGCCTGACACCGATGCCGTGGCCGCTCCAAAGACAGGAGCGGCTCCCAAAGCGATCAGCACGGCGAAACCCGCGAGATGGGCTCTACGCTTCATCTACAGATCTGTGACCCGCCGCGTCCTCTGGCAGAATTCTCAAATGACCGGCCCGCAGGTTTGCCGGATCTAGCCGCCCGGTCAGCCCACCATTGCGGGATTGTTCTCTATTCCACGACAAAAGGTGCCGATTGCGCAATCTCTTGTTTTGAAATTGCGTCATTTACTTTCACCGTCACCTTGTATTTGCCCGGCTGCAGACCGGCAATGGGCAGCGACTTCTCCACTGTCAACTGGTCGCTGTGCGCCCCCAAGTCCTTTGATTCTAGCTCTTTCTGCAGGATCACATCGCCCGTTTGGGCATCGGTAATCTCGTAGGTCACGGTGGCCGAGTTGCTTTTGGTGGCGTCGTCGATTCCCAGGTTGTAGACCTGCATCCAGAAGTTCAGGTCCTGGTTCTGGCTGCGGTTAAAGGTCACCGGAGTGGCCGAGTTGGCGCTCACCCTGGGCCGGATAAATGTATTGCTGATGATAAAGTTCCCCTCGCCGATGTCCCGCGAAGAGACGGTATGCATCTCATCGGCCAGAATCAGCGATGACGTGCCCAGCTTCTCGTCCTCGAAGACCGGAACGTTGAGGCTCTGCGCATACAGGCCGATGTGGTCGGGGTTATTCACATCCTTGATGGCGATGTCCAGCCGATAGAGGCCGGGCTGCAGCGGCAGTGACTTCCAATAAACTGACTTGCGGTCGAGCGACTTTTCCAGCAGCTCCGCGGGCTGGTCGATCTCCACCGTGTCTTCGAAGGTCTGCACCGTCTTGTGCATGATGGTGGTGACCTTGCCCAGGATGTTGACAACGCCCTTGGAGACGCCGTCCTTGGTCTCGAAGGTGATATCGCGGTTGCGGATCTGGAGGGTGATCGGAACCAGGTCGGTACTGTCGGTCACCTTCACAAAGTCAGTGCGCACGTCGAACGGGAACGGCGGTCCGGTAAGGATCTTGTGCTCGGAGACGAAGGCGTCGAGGTCCTTGAACTTGACCGGCGGCGGCGCAAACAGCTTGGCCGCCAGCTCGATGCGATCGAACTCCTTGCCCTGCGCGTAGTCGCCCATGGGGCCGCCGCCCAGGTTTTCCACGCCGTTGCCCTTGAACCGGTCGGTCTTGTCCTTGTGGTTCATCTCCTCATACTCGGTCAGGCCGGCACCGGGCACATGGAGCAGAGCATCCTTCTCGCTGCGGTCGATGGTGAAGTGATAGTCGCCGCACTGGCAGGTGTCGACGAATTCAATGTCGATGTTTTCGCCGATGCCCTCAAGGTAACGGTAGTGCCACACCTCAAAGGGGAAGGTCGTGGTGGTGCCACCGCCTTCTTCGGGGGTACGTTCATACAGACCGCCCGAAGGGTGCGCGTCGATGTCGTCCGGCGGCCCGAAGGCAATATAGATGTGGCCGCGGTCCGTCTTCCAGCCCGGCTTGCCGGCGGCAAAGTGCTCGTTGGCGTAGGCAATGCGGCGGTAGTGCTCTTCGCGGTACTCGTTCTCGGGCGAGTCGGGGTTGGGATTGCGGCGCTGCCAGAAAGCCTCAATAAACGCGTCGCGCTCTTCGTCATTGCTCAGGCTCAGGAAGGCTTTGCGCTCTTCGTCGGTGATGATGTAGGGAACTTCCTCGTTCAGCCAGGTCTTGTAGGGACCCTTCAACTCCTGCCGGAGGGCCTTCTGCGACTTATACCGCTCCTGGTCGCTCATCTGGCGCTTGAGGGGATCCTGCTGCTGGTCCTGGTTCTGGTCCTGATCCTGGCTGTTTGCCTGCTGGGCCTGCGGCTGCTCGGCGGGAGGCTTTTTGGCGTACAGCCCGGCGGGAAACGCTGCTGCCAGGCTGCAACCCAGCATGGAAACGAGAAAACGACGGCTGATGAGCATCATGGCCTTGAAAACTCCTGCGATCCCTTATTTTACGGGTCCCCGGTAGGCTGGGCAAGGCTCCGCGCGTAGTTCGATCACCAATTGGACGCTCTTGAGGAGCAAACGTAACCATAAAATGCAGATTTGAAGCGTACAATCCGGAAGGCGGAACGGTGGCGGAGGCCGGATCTGGCTCCAGGTGGGACTCTGGAAGCTGGGAATGCGCCGGTTCCACGCGCGAATTGCGCCGGCCAGGTCCCGCTGGCGCCTCACCCGCTTCACCCGGATGAGTCAAAGGCAGAAGACCGGGCTGAGATTGGTCTGGAGAACCGATCTGCGCCGGATTGCGTACACTGGATGGAAGACGCCGCTCATTTTCAAAGTAAGAAGCCGACATGAAAAAAATCGTACTGAGTGTTCTGGGCGTGCTGTTGGCCGCCGGTCTTGTGACCTTCATGGTCATCAAGCAGCAATCCGGCTACACCAAGGTGATGACCGCCAAAGTCGTGCGCGAGAATCTGTCCACGATTGTGAGCGGCACGGGCCAGATCAAGCCCAAGACATACGTGAACCTGGGCGCCACGGCCATGGGGCGCATTACCCACCTCTACGTAAAAGAGGGCGACCACGTGAAGAAGGGCCAGTTGGTAGCCACGGTCGAGGACGTGTCGCAGCAGGCGCAGGTGACCGGGCAGGAAGCCGCCATTGCCGCCGCCAAGACTGACATTCTCTCCTATGTTGCCGCGGAAAAGACCGCCCAGGCCAACGTGGAGCACGCCCAGGCCGACCTGGAGCAGAAGAAGCTGGACTGGGACCGAGCCCAAGCGCTCTATAAAGATGGGATCCTGGCCAAGCAGGATTACGACGCCAAGAAGGCCGCCTATGACATCGACGTGGCCTCGCTCGACCAGGCGGTGGCCGGACTGAACCAGGCCAAGGCCAACACCGCCTCGGCGCGCGCGCATCTCGCCACGGCAGAGGCTACGCTGCAGGCCAATCAGAACGCGCTTGACCTGACCGAGGCCATTGCGCCTTTTGACGGCATTGTGACCAACGAGCCGGTGCGCGAGGGTGAAACAGTGGTGGAAGGCATCCAGAACACCGAGGGCTCCACGTTCATGACGCTGGCCGATATGAGCGTTGTGACTGCCGAGGTAAAGGTGGACGAGACGGATATCGTCAACGTGCAGACGGGCCAATCCGCGGACGTGACCGTAGATGCGCTGCCGGGAAAAGTCTTCAAGGGCACGGTGACGCTGGTGGGCGACCAGGCGCTGCTGCGCTCCACGGGCATCGCCACATCGCAGTCGACTACGGGCACCGAAGAGGCAAAAGACTTCAAGGTGGTGATCACGCTTACGCACCCCTCGGACGAGCTGCGGCCGGGGCTTTCCTGCACGGCAAAGATCACCACTGCGCACAAGACGAACGTGCTGTCGCTGCCCATCCAGGCGCTCACGATGCACGATCCGAATAGCGACAAGCCGAAGAGCAGCGGCGGGGTGCAGGCTGCATCCACTTCGCAGGGCGACAATGCGAAGTCGAACCCGGTACAGGGCGTCTTTGTCGTGGACAAGGACGCGCACGGCAAGCTGCGCGCGAAGTTTGTTCCGGTAGCCACTGGAATCACCGGCGCGACGGATATCGAAGTGCTTTCAGGATTGCAGGAGGGCGAGGAGATTGTGACCGGCCCGTATATGACGCTGCGCGGGCTGAAAGGCGGGACGCCGCTCAAGCGGGACACGGCCAAGCCGGTGGTCTTGAATCCGAGCGGAAGCTCATAACCCGAGAAAAATGCATCGCTACGGCCTGGCGCGCATCCTCGACAGAATGGGCTTGGACAGAAATGGGCTTGCCGGGTCTAAGGCAGCAAGGGTGAGATTGGATGGCCTTGAACAGCATCATTACCGAAAATGTGGCCGAAGCTGCGGCCCCTCCTGACGGCGACGTCATTGTGGTGGAGGACCTGTGGCGCACCTACGACATGGGCTC
>JASHPJ010000041.1 GCA_030038195.1 Acidobacteriaceae bacterium | reverse complement strand
CGGGCAGCGATGCCGGTTCCTATGGCGTGGCGCATGGCCTGGGGTTCCTCTACGAGCTTGAGTTGATGCAGCGCGCCGGGCTCTCTCCGCTTGCCGTCGTCCATGCCGCTACCGGAGCCAGCTCTGCGCGGCTCGCATTCAAGGAGAAGCTCGGGCTCATCAAGCCCGGCTTTCTCACCCGATTTATTCTCACCCGTCATTCGCCCGTTGAGGACATTGCCAACCTTCGCAAACAGCGGCTCGTTGTTTTTGACGGCGCGGTCTTCGAGACCGATGAAGCTCTGAAATGGGCTGGCCTTTAGCGCACGCAGGCGCGCGCCCGGCCGAAGCAAGAACGCAGCCCGGGACCATAGCAACTCGGCGTCGAAATCCGTGTCTGCCCTGGTGGGCCGGCTTTGTGGCTTCGCTAATAGGAGGGAAGCGCTCATGTTAACGGCTGCGACGAATGCATTGGCGCTGGCGCGCATAGGGAGCATCCGGCTCATCCACAGCGGAGGCCGGGGCGGCTTCGGCGTTCTGTTGATGGCGCTCATATGCATTGGCGCAGTCAGATCTCCCCGTCAGGCCGCGGCGACGCAGCGAAGAGCTAAGGTAGTTGACAGCCTCAGCGCCACCGCGCCCGCCAGAAAGCGCTGATCCCGAGATAAAGAAAAACCGCTGCGGCTGCAATGGCGAGAGATCGAGGCAGCTCCCCGATCCCGGTCCAGTTTTGCCAAAGGCGCAGGACGAAGATGGTCGCAAACAATAGAAAGAAGCTGCCCGTAACCTCGAGCCACACGATGCCGCCCACGCGCCGGAACGGGCGCAGAAAGCCGCCAAGACCCTCGCGTATGCCGCGCCCGGCTCGACCTGCGACCTGTCCCGCGGCTTGCCTCGCGCTTCGCTCCTGAACTGCAGCACCAGAGCCGCCGCCGCCGGGCCGCGCCTGGACTGAAACCGTGCGCGGCTGCGACGGACCTGCCAGCCGCTGCCCGGCAATCCGACCGGCGACCCTTACGCCGATGCCAAGCACTCGGCCGATGTTTCGCGGTCTCATACCGTTTATGATGGTAGCAGCGGCCTTTGACGCTTTGCTCCGCTTGTCGCTGTTCCCCGATTGCTCTCAAGCGGGAATGGACGTAAGGTAGAGAGGTTCCATGCCGCAATTCGCGCTTTGCTTCGGCGCGAGCCGGCGCGCCCGGAGGTAATGGTGACATCCCGTCTGCGTGAACTCATTCAACAACTCGGAGAGGCCATCCACGAGTCGGTCATCGAGAGCGAGCAGATCGCCGGGGTGGTCCAGGACATCCGCAAGCACGGCTTTGACGTGTTGCTTATGCTCGAAGCCACGATTGGGTTGAACGAGGTCTCCGGCAAGAACTCCGACGCGGCCCAATCCGACGAGGGCGCCGGCGACGAGGTGGGTTCCTTCACGCAGAACGACCTGCATTTTCTGCGCTCATTGCGCATTTCCGTCGAGGGGGAGCCTGACGAACCTCCAACGGATGTGAAGTAATCCAATAGTGGGGCTCTGGCGCCGCACGCTTGACCTTGATTCCTCTGCTTGATAAAATGATTTCGCGGGGTGGAGCAGCCCGGTAGCTCGTTGGGCTCATAACCCAAAGGTCGCGGGTTCAAATCCCACCCCCGCAACCAAAGAATCAACAACTTACGAGATTCGCCGAAACCGGCGAGGGAGCAATAAGGGAACAGGTGGAGAACCTGTTCCCTTTTCGCTTTTCTGCGCTGCTTTCGGCATCACCATTTCCACGATCCGAGCGTTCGCCGGACGCGTCACGCTGAGCATCGAACTCCGACCGTACTTCGTGGTCATGTCGATGGACGCATGGCGCATCAGTTTCTGTTGCACTTCGAGGGGCAGGCCGAGTTCCGACAGCCGTGCCCTGTAGGTGTGCCGGAAGGCGTGCCAGCCCAACTTCGGCAGGCCGATCTTCGCAGCCGCCTTGTTGAGATGACGCTGACGCATGGTGTCCGCGTGGAACGGCTTGCCGGTGTCGATGTTGCCGAACAGCCAACCGTTGACCGGCAGCTCAGCTTCCTTCCACTGACGAAGGACATCGACCAGATCGGGATGGAGCGGAAGCTCGTCCTCGCTGGCCAGCGTCTTCGTATCTTCGACATGACCGTTGACCACGGAGCGCCGCACCTGGAGCGTGGCCCCTTCCAGGTCCACATCCTCCCATCGCAATCCCAGAATCTCGCTGACCCGCAGCCCCAGGCACATGGCCAGAGTCACCATGACCCGGCAGTGATGCGGCAACAGTGGCAGCAAAGCCTGATACTGCTCTGTGGTGACGAGAACGATCCTGCGGGTCCTCTTCGACGTTCCGTGAAGTTCGATCAGCGACATCGGATTGCGCTGGACTTCGAGATACCTCCAGCGCATCGCGCACTCGAACAGGCGATGGAACACGGCCTTGGTGTGCCCTTTGGATTTGGGAGCGAGAGGTCGTGGCTTCTCGTCCTTCCTCCGCGGGGTCGTCATCAGGCCCTTGATCCATTGCTCGACAGCCATCGGATTTTTCGCCATATCGGAGACACGCTCCTGATACCAATAGGGCCTGATCCGATATTTGACCATCGAGCGCAACGCCGATGCCGTCGTATGCCGCTCGGGAACGCCTTCTTTCAGGTAACGGTCGCATAGTTGGCCGAACGTCACCACCTCTACCTGGTTGTTGATGTCAGCCCGCACGTCGGCCAGCGAACGCTGCGCTTCCGCCTTCGTCCTGAACTCCAGGACCGTGCCGATGGTGAGGGACTTCAACATGCCGTTTTCCCGATACCGCAGAATCCATACATCCGAGCCGCGCTCCCGCTTCTTCCGCTGGATACAGCCCTGTTGATAGGTTTGCCGTTGTTTGTTCATACCGCTTTTCCCCTTTCTTTCGGTTGGGAAAGCGGCGTAGATGACCTGTCCGAAGATACCTCTTTCTTCATCGAGATCGCCAGTTCTGAAATCAGAAATCGCCAGCGTTTACGGATGCCGTTATGAACCGAGTGAGCAGGGATCTTGCCCTCGCGCGCAAGGCGCTTGACCGTGACAGGAGCGCAGCGCAGGAACGCCGCCGCTTCGACGGGAGTGACGAACGGCTCCGTCTGAGCAGGCTCCGGCTCAGACAAGCGCATAGATGAAATGGAGATTGGATTTGACACTATGGACCTCACATACGAAGCCCTCGTGATCTGTGCGTAGGAATCATCCACTGCCAACAGGCCGAGCGCCTCTGAGCCGGACGATAGGAAGATTCTTCATGTGCTGGTTATACATTTTCGGGGGTGGGGTATACAGATTCCGTATAGCCCTGCACACGGCGATAAGTTATTTGTTTTTCCGCTCTTATCTGTTGGAGTGAATCATTCTCTGTGCATCTCTTCCTTTTGCGAAACAGCGAATGACTGGCCCGTTTTGTTCGGAAGCCTGCAAGCAAAGATCGATCCCCTGTGTGCTCCGTGCTCTCTCAGGCACCGCGAGAGAAAGCAGGCTGCGCCCGGCGTCGGGAAGATTCTGCTTCGCATGGGCCACGCCGATTTTCAGAAGAGAACTTTTGTGGGCCTGGCCCATGCGCCCTGCGGGTTTCGGCTCCCCCTGAAGGTCCCCCCGAAAAAGCATCTTCCCGCCTTGGGAGCAGCCTTCTCTCGCGCCCTCCGGGTGTGTGTCCTGAGAGATCACTCCGGGACCACAAAGGAGATTCCAATCATGCAGGTCATTCAGAACAAATCAAACGGACAACTCATCAACACCATCGCGCAGGGAGATTGCATCGAGGTCATGCGTCAGATGCCGGCGAACAGCGTGGACTTCATCCTGACTGATCCACCATATCTCGTGAACTTCCGCGACCGCGATGGCCGCACGCTCAGGAACGACGATGATGGTATATGGCTCAAGCCGGCAATGCAGGAAGCATTTCGGGTATTGAAGCAGAATCGGCTGATGCTTTGCTTCTACGGCTGGCCGCGCGCGGAGAAGTTTCTCGCAGCATGGCGGGAAGCTGGCTTTCGTCCAGTGGGTCATCTGGTGTTCCGCAAGAGCTACACCTCGAAGAGTTGCTTCCTGCGCTATCAGCACGAGCAGGCATACCTGCTGGCCAAAGAGAATCCGCCGCTGCCGGAGAATCCGCTGCCGGATGTGCAACGCCTGGTCTACACCGGCAACAAGCTCCATCCGACGCAGAAAGCGGTGAT